>NZ_JAUHUK010000030.1:0-54731 GCF_030417915.1 Pseudomonas sp. C32
CTTACAGCGCACCTTTTCAAATTGCAACCTTAAAAGTTTTTGATCTTTCAACAAAATCAACTACTTAAGCCAAGAGCGACATCACGCTGCTCGTTAGCGGGAGGCGAATAGTACAGTATTAAAATACATGGTCAACCCCCCCTCTAGAAGTTTTTTCCTTTATCAAAGAGTCAGGTTGCCACTGTGAAAACTTCCAAGGTCGGTACAAAACATCAGGGCAGCAGGCTACCCAGATGTTTGAGTGCCCCGAAGGGATGCAACAGTCCGCTTTCGGACTCGCATCATCTCTGGTGCCTTGCTCAGCCGCAGCTGCTCTCCTCCAATACGTCTTCCTGCTACCAGCGTCGAACTCGTCGCTCCGCACTCGGTCGATTGAGCCCTTTACGGCCCCCATTATCTGCTGATTGCGGGGCATCCGGCGCAGACTGAATGGCATGGAGCTTGCCTCGCAGAAACCGGGGGATGTTTTACCCCCCTGATTGAGCAAAAACGACCCGAGGGTATACGCCATGCATAGCCTATTTTATGCAACAGCTCATATGACCAGAATTCGTGTACGCCCCGTTGATTTGCTGGAGAAGCCTCGCGTTGCAAGGACATCGCTGCTCAACCTTCAGGCAAGCATTTGCACCGGGATGTTGCTTTTCGCGATGGGGATTTCGTTCTCGCTGTGGTTACTCGACAGCTAGAACCGAACACAAAAAGCGCGGCAGTCAAAGGTTGCCCCGTTACTGCCACGCCTTTTTGCATGGCGACCTAGTGCCCGTGTCTGATCATGTCAGCAGCCTTTTCGCCAATCATGATGCACACCGAGTTAGGGTTGCCTGAAATCAGCGTGGGCATGACCGATGCGTCGGCAACGCGCAGCCCTTCCATACCATGCACACGAAGATCCGGACCTACGACCGAAAGCTCATCCACCCCGATGCGGCAGGTGCCGGAGGGGTGCAGCGCGGCGTGTGCTTCTTCGTGGCAGAATTTTTTCATCTCTTCCCGGGACCTGACCGCCCCGTCCGGCACATGACGCCTTGCAATGAACGGCTTGAAAGCGGCCTGGGACATGATTTGCTCACCCACCAGACAACCGTCCACCAGGCTTTCAATATCGTATGGGTCAGAGAAATAGTTGGGCACGATCCGTGGAGGTGACATCGGGTCGGCTGAGTAGAGTTCTACATACCCTCTGGACCTTGGACGTATCTGCCCCAGGTTCAACGTGCACCCATTGCCCCCCGGAACAGAGTCAACCCCCTCTTCAATGCCGGCACCCACCACCATGAAGTACTGGATATCCGGATGGGCTGCTGCCTTGTCGCCCCACCAGAAAGCCCCGCCTTCAATGAGGTTCGACGCCGCCGGGCCTTGCCTGAACAACGCGTATTGCAAACCGGCCATCATTTTCCAAAGGGGCTTTTTGTACCTGTCGTAGCTATGCGGTCCCGTCAGCTCATACACCAGCGACACCTCGATATGATCCTGGAGATTCTGGCCGACACCGGGCAAATCCTTGACCACGTTGATGCCATGCTTGGTTAGCTGTGCAGCCGGACCGATACCGGACAACATCAACAATCGCGGCGAGTTGATGGCGCCGGACGATAAAATGATTTCCTTGTCGGCGTGCATCACGTGACGCACGCCCTTCTCGATGTATTCCACACCGATGGCTTTGTTGCCTTGGGTCAAGATGCGGATGACGCGACAGCCCGTCTTCACCGTCAGGTTCTTGCGCGTTTTGGCGGGTGCCAGGTAGGCCACAGCCGCACTGCTGCGAAAGCCGTTTTTGGCGGTGATCTGGTACAGACCGCAACCTTCAGGCGTACCCGAATTGAAATCCTCGTTGTACGGCAGGCCGTATTGCTGGCAGGCGCGCAACCAGACTTTGGTCAACGGATGGACATTGATCGGATCGGAAACCCCCAACGGCCCGCCAACGCCATGGGCGTCGTTGCAGAAGCGTTCGTTGTCTTCGGCTTTTTTGAAGTACGGCAGGACGTCTTTGTAAGACCAGCCGGTCGCACCCTGCTCGGCCCAGCCATCGTAGTCGGCCGGGACACCGCGGATGTAGATCATGGCATTGACCGAGCTTCCGCCCCCCAGCACGCTGGCCTGAACCATCGTGGGCGTCTCGGTCCGGCGTTGATCTTCGGTAGGCTCCCACGCATAGCGTTTGAGCAGCGGGCCTTGCGCCGTTTTGTAGTAGGCGCCAGGAATGTGGATATAGGGGTTGCGATCGCGAGGTCCCTCTTCGAAAAGGACGACAGAGGCCGTAGCGTCTTCGCTCAGTCTTGAAGCCACGGTGCAACCTGTCGATCCACCTCCGATTACGATGAAATCCACCATGACGACCTCAGTTTCTTTTTAGGGTTGAGAACAAGGCTGCCGAGCGATGGCAGCCCATAACCATTGCAAGCATTGACGTAACCCTGCACAAAAAAGCGCAGGACGGAATCAAACTTGAAAACGTGTGCTTGTTGAAGAAGCTGCTTATTGACCCACAAGCCGGGTCAAGAGTGACTTCAGCTCCTTGGCGACTTCGTAGCTGTTTTGCTGTTGCTGCTTCTTGCAAAACAACTCGCAACTCCACCAGCCCTGGTAACCGGTGGCCTTCACCGCAGCCGTCCACTCGGCAAGGTTCAACACCCCACTTCCCGTCGGCACATCCCTGAGAATTTCTTCGTTGGGGATCCCCCCTTCAAACGGCAGCGAGTCACACACATGCACGCCGTAGATGAGGTCCTTGTTCATCCTGGCAATGTCTTGCGGCTGCACGCCGGAGGTAAAGCAATGCCAGTAATCGATGACCATCCTGACGTTATCGCGCTCGGTGCGATCGATGAGCTGAAGTTGATGGTCCAGGCTGTTGAGCGGAGTCCAGGACAGCGCTTCGAGATAGAGAAGCACGTCGTACTGCTTCGCCAGATCAGCCAGCAAGGCGAGGTTTTTTGCGGTCAACACGTACTGTGTCGCTTCATCTGAACCCAGCAGGCCCGAGTAAAAGGGGCTCTTGCCGTGCTGCTGAAAATCAATCACGGCCTGAACGTTGATGGGTCCGGTGAGCACCTGCACGCCTTTGGCGCCTGCCAGGTTGGCCAACTGGAAAAGTCGCTCGGCCTCCTTGAGCAAGTCATCGCGCTCAGCCCCCTGGCGTTCTATATCCCTCAGGTAACCAATGCCCGTGACCGGCACATCATTGAGCAGGTGTTTCAGTTCCGGTTCGCTATACCCCGCCTGCAGCCAGGCTTCCAGTTTTGCGCTGTTGATCTCCAGCGCATCGAAACCCACAGCCTTTGCGATGTCGATGTCCATCGCAAGGGTCGAGTGCTTTGCAACCGTGGAATGCAGGGCCAGGATATTGTTTTTAGTGTTCATGGGACGCTCCTACCGTTGTCATTCATTGTAGAGAGATCAGGTTCAGGTAGAGATTTCGCAGTCACGTAAAATACGGCGCGAACTGACGCAGTCACTGCGTCAGCTTTCGATGGCTGCCCCTCAGGCGTCCGCCAGTGAGGCCAACGCCCGTACCTTGAACGCGGCGACCAATAGAACCTGGCGGTCCAGCCCCCCCTCATGGACGGCCGCAACAATGGCTTCGGCGATGGCATCAAGACCAGACTCACTGGACACCAGCAATAGATGCGCGCCTGCCTTCAGTGAAGCAACGGCCGTGTCCGTGATGGAGTTACCGCGGAGGATGGACACCGCATCGAGATCATCGGAAATGATCAATCCATCGAAGCCCAGGGTGTCACGCAGAATGCCAATGACTTTTGACGAGGTAGAGGCTGAATGCTCAGGGTCGATCGCCGGAAAAACTGCTGGCCCCGGCATCACCGCTTTTACACCAGTGGCAATGACGTTCTGGAACACTTCAAGGTTGTCATGCAGCAATTCCAGTGGCCCGGGAACCGTGGCTTCAGCAATCGCCGGATCTTCTTCAGTGACGTAATGGCCAGGAAAGTGCTTAGCCGTCGCAATCACTCCAGCACGTTGAACCCCACGGATAAAGGCACAGGACACCCGACTGACCTCAGCCGGATCGGCACCCAGGTGCCGATCGAGCAGCCAGGGGTTGGGACCGGTCACCACGTCGACAATCGGTGCCAGAAACAGATTGACGCCCAGGCTTCGGGCCGCTTTGGCCATCTCGAAGCATCGATGTTCGATGTCCTGCGAACTCAATTCCTTGAGTTGCTCTCTCGACGCGATTGCAGGGACCAGTTGATGAAGGCGTTCGATGCCGCCGAGTTCCTGATCCACTGCAATCAGCAAAGGCGCACCCGCCAAAGCGGCTGCTTGCCGCACGATGTTGATAAAGTCTGCCGGGGTTTCCGCGCCCTTTCGAGCCTCGCTCATGGCTCTGCCCACGTACTCGTCCCGTGTCTCGCCCAGCAAAAGGGAAACGCCACCTCGGCTCAGATAACGACGGACATTGTCATCCAGGTTCAAATCCCCGAACGCGGGCAGTAGCACCGAATAGGCAGCTCTATAGAGTTCGCTAAACATTGATTGTCCTCAGTTCCGTAGTGTTGAGCACAACGCTCACTTTTTTGCTGCGTGCAAAACCCTTGTGTCGCCAAACGAGTCGATAACCCGCTGCCGAGTTACGGGTGTCAGCTGTATGGAAAAGGCACCCAGGCACGCCGTCGGCTGGACTCGACACACGCCTGGGACAGGGCGACGCCGCGCACGCCTTCGTGGATGTCAGGTAGCGCGATGGTGGTCGCCGAGCGCCAACCGGCGCCGGCATCAAGTGCCTCGGCGAAATCGGCATAGAGAACGGCAAGCGCTTCCAGGTAGTCCTCGGTATTGCCGGCGGGCAAACTGGTGAAGTTCAGCGTCTGGGCGGCGTTATCACTCTGCCCACGGCGGTAGAGGCGTTCGGCGCCGTCGACAGGCGTAAACCGGAGTATTTCCGGGGACTCTTGACACCATTCGAGCGAGGCCTTGCTGCCGATGATCTTGAAACGCAGGCCATTACGATGACCAGGCGCTGCGAAACTGGCCCACAGCAAACCGTCTACGCCGCCTTCAAACTCCAGTTGCACCACACAGGTATCGTCCAGTCCCCAGCCGGGTACGACCGTGGTCAACTTGGCATTCAGGCTTGTGCAGCGACGCCCGCACAGGAACTCCAGCATGTTGAAGGCATGCGTCCCGATATCCCCCACGACACCGGTCGGGCCAGCCTTCTGCGGGTCACCGCGCCAGGCAAGGCTTTTGCTCAACGTCGATACACCCGGCGCCAACCACTCCAGCAAGTACTCGACATACATGAAACGAATGTCGCCAAGTTCTCCAGCCTGAATACGGCTGCGAGCATCCCTGACCATGGGGTAGCCTTGGTAGGTATAGGTAAGCGTGAAGAACGTATCGTTCTGATCGGCAATGCTCGCCAACTCAATGGCTTCTTGTGGGCTGTTGACCAATGGCTTGTCGCAAATGACCGGGATTCCCGCCTGCAGAAACAAGCGACAAGGTTCAAAGTGCAGGTGATTGGGTGTGACGATGACGACCGCCTCTATGGGGTCGGAGCGACGCGACTCGGCAGCGGCCATTTCCTCGAATGACAAGTAAACCCGCTCTGGTTGGAGGCCAAGTGCCTCGCCCGCTTCCCGGCACTTGTCAGGGCTCGACGAGAAGGCCCCGGCGACAATGTCGAAGCGATTTGAAAGGCGCATGGCCGCCCGGTGATAACTGGCGAAGTAAGCGCCCTGCCCACCGCCAACCATGCCTACCTTGAATCGCCTTTTCCCTGGAATGTCGCCGGTCAACCTTGCCATCGCTTAAAGACTCCAATAGTTAACGCTCACTCGCGCACGACCTGCAGATTGAGAGCCCCTCTCATCTCCAGCTTTCGAATGCGCGGCGCTAAGTATCGACGGCGGCTTTTCTCTGCACCATTTCGCACACTATCGATACATGACGCGGACTGACGCAGTCGCCAATTGCACCAGAAAGCAAGGGTCATGTTCGTAATCTGGAAATTCCCGTTCAACACCGACGGCTACAGTTGTTACCGGGGCCAGGTGAAGTGTTACTTTCCGGGCGGTACGGGGGCATGCGTCAAAGCGCTTACAATCTGACGCATTGACTGATATTGACAGGTTGAACTTAAATATCATGATTGGGCATGGAACATGCTTATTCAAAACATTGAATACTCAAGTGTTTCTCGGCACAGAGCTATACAAACAGCTATTTCGATAACTGATTTATAACTTATATAACCTATATAACCTTCCGCTCTTAAATCCAGGCCAACATCGAGATAAAAAATGCCCAGCCGAGGAGATTCGTCCCCCATGTCATTAACTGCTGCCACCTCTCACCCTGAGCGACAACAGGTTCGCAGTGACTTGCAAGCCAACGTGCAAAAAAACCTGAGTACGCTGGTTGAGTCTTGCCGCTCGGTTGCAGACATGTGCCGCAAAGTGGATGTCAATCGCCAGCAGTTCAACAAGTACCTGGTGGGCCAGCACGTACCCTCACAGAAAATCCTGCAGAAAATCGGCCGGTATTTCATGATGGAGGCCGAAGATCTTTTCCGGCCGCCCGCCGAGTTCAAGAAGTTTTATGAAGGCTACGAAAACGAATTGCCGACAGATTTGCGTGCCTCGGCGCAATTCAATCATTTCCTGCCCCTGGCGAAGCAGTCAGCGGATCTGCTCGAAGACTACCTGGGCGTCTATTACCGGTACCACAACTCATCTATCTATAAAGGCCGAATCCTGCGTTCGGTCACCTGCCTGTATCGGACCGATTCGATGGTCCAGTACGTCACCGTAGAACGCTTCCCCTTGCTCGATGGCAGTGGAAAGATCGGCTATTCGTTCACTTATCACGGTTTCTGCCTGTTGCTGGGCGATCGCCTGTTCATGGTCGATTTTGAGGGCAAGCAACGCAATGAAATGACGTTTTCGATTCTCACGCCGCAGCATCGCCGACCGATCCGGTTCCTTTATGGGTTAGTCACCGGCGTGGCGTCGTCCTCTTTCCGTCAGCCCTTCTCTACCCGTATGGCGCTGGGGCTGGTGGACAAAGGCAAGATCCGTAAACATCACTTACGCAATGCAACCGCTGTGCTTCCCAGCGATCAGTCGTTACCGCTGGAAGTGCGCGAGTACATGACCGGCGACAACGCCACTATTGTCTGGGGCGGTCAGGACTGAGGCGGCTGAGGCTGCCTGCGCGCTGCTCAGGCCTGGCGATGCTGGCCGTCGATGACCGGCGGCGCATCAACAGCAGTGCTGGCCTGCTGCACCGAGGCCGGCGGGCGTTCGCTGTCCGCGCCCTCGTCATTCATTGCGTTGCGAAAACCCTTGATGGATTCGCCGACATCGGTGCCCAGGTTTTTCAGTTTTTTGGTGCCGAAGACCAGCACAACCACCACCAGAATGACGATCCAGTGTTTCCAGTCAAAAATGCCCATTTTGTGATTCCTCTGCTGAAGGCTTGATTAATTTACCCGTGAACCGCGGGCGGTAATTATCTCGACCAACGAAGGCCCTTTGCTGTTCAGCGCCTTGATGAAGGCTGGATTGAGTTGCGAAGCATGTTCGACTCTCCACGCGTCAAGACCAAAATTTCTGGCGATGCCCGCGAAGTCAGGCGAGTAAGGTTTGCCGTCCGGCAAATTGAATTCCCCGGTCCGATGTTGCCCCACGAGCGAAACTTGCACATCGCTCAACGACTCAGGCCCGCTGTTGTTGAACACCAGGAACACCACGGGGAGACTGTGCATGACGCAGACCGCCATCTCCTGCATCGACTGCAAAAAATCCCCGTCACTGATGGCACACACGACTTGACGTGCCGGCATGGCGAGCTTCGCGCCAATGGCCGCTGGAACTGCCCAACCCACCGTACCGACGTTAGCGGTGCAGAAATGACCTCGGTGTTGATAATCCGGGAACATCTCACCGACGGTCTCCTGGAGACTCTGCGTCCCGACCATCAGCAGCGCATCGCCTTCCAGGACCGAGCTCAGTTGCGCCAAGGGCCTGGGAACCATCAGTGGCGGGATCTCGCTGGCGCCGTTCGCCCGCAAGGTGGCGGGTGGCAAACTGGCGTCAACCCGGGCGTTCTGAACAGCCGTCGAGATATCCAGGCAGACAGGGCCGATGCGACCACTGAACATCGTATCGAAGGCCTGGCGCAGGGTCTGCGGTAACTGCTCAATCGACGAAACTCGCACATGCTCTTTGGTGATGCCAGTGGCGGTGAATTCAGGCCAGTCATCGCCGCGATCGGAGTCGCCGCCACTGATCACCAGCATGGCCGAGGAATCCGCCAACGCAACCGCGATCCCGCCCAGGGCTTTCGAGATGCCTAGCGGCGCCGGCAGGAGAACAGCCATCGGACGACCGCAGGCACGAAAATAGCCGTCCGCAAGATGGACTGCGCTTTGCTCCTGTATGACATGAATGAACGGGATGTCGGAGCCTGTCCTCAGCAATGCTTCCACCAAGGCCCACGAACCGTCACCCGGCACACCGGCAACATAGTCGACACCGTTCGCTTTCAGCGCTTTCGCAACAATCTGACCACCCGTGAGCTTCACAGAAAAAAACTCCCATCGAATAGACGCTGGCGCAAGGGCGGATGCACCTTGCTTCGTCTCAAGACCGTCATCGGAGTATTCGCCTGGAACAAACACGGCTCAATTTCGCACCCCCCGCAAAAGAGACGCACGTTGACGCAGGTGAACACCGCCCGTCTCCCGTTCAGGCGGGGCTATGGTTATCAGGAGCCTGCTGCGCCGATTAGGTCACTTTGATGCGTCAGAGTGCGTCGCTTTTAAAGGGGCTGCGAAATTGAGTGCCCTGCCCGCCAGGCCAATACTCGACCCATGAAAACAACAAGCCGAGCCTATCAAGCGCTGGGCGCGCCACGTGAAGCCTTCACCTTGCTACCTGAGGAAAGCGGCGCGCAACCAGCTAGGGAAGAGTCAATCGGACCAGTGGGGGCCAACTGCGCAATGCTCTGTTTACCAGGCAGCAAAGCGCCACAACCTCCCCAGCAGCATGGAAACAATGCTGGCCATAACTCTGCCGATGTACAGGACTGCATGCATAAGGATGTGCCCGGCTAAACCCGCCGAGCCCAAGCCACTTGCAGGTCGCAAATTGTTTGCTAACAACCACCCTAGGCAGGAACTCAAAATGAAAAAAGAAAAAGAGACGGGTTATGGCTCAACCGGCATCAACCTGGATTCGATCAGCCTGAACCGGCGCACCTTTATGCTGGGGGCAGCAGCATCTGCCGCGGGGTTGTACATCAGTTCGTTCGTGCCAAGTGCGTTCGCCGCGTCTTCCGGCCATCTGGAGATTCTTGGCTGGGAAGGTGAAACCGGTGATGCGGAGCTGGCCGACTGGCGTAAACAGCGGGGCATTACCGTCCGTTCAAGCTATGCCAGCAACCAGGACGACATCACCGCGCGACTGGCCGGCTCCGACCCTGTGCAGCTTGACTTGACCATGTATGCGTTGGGCTACGAGACCATCTATCAGGAAATGGGCCTGCTCAAGGCGATCGACACCTCGAAGATCCCGAACTACTCGGCAGAGAATACCGTCCCGCTGTTCTACAAGGGCAGCCGCTGGTACTGGGATGGCAAGCAGTGGGGCATCCCGCTGTTGTGGGGCATGAACACCATCGTCTACAACCCCAAGAACGTGAAGAAACCAACCGAGTACAAAGACCTGCTTGACCCGAAATTGAAGGGCCGTCTGACCTTTGTCGATGACGGTACTTCCAACTGGTCACTCATCGCGATCATTGCCGGTTATGGCGACAAGTTTCCTAACCTGACCCGCGCCGAATTCGACGACGCCTTTGAAAAACTCAAACCGTATCGTGATCAATGCCGAGTCTTTGCAGCCTCCTCGGGCGACGCCGTTTCGCTGTTGGTATCGGGCGAAGTCGACGCGGTGTTTTCGGCGTCGGCCAACACCCCCAGCGAGACCAAGAAGCGCGGCGTAGTCACAGAACTGTCGGTGCCCAAAGAAGGGGCTGCCCTTTGGTGTGACGCCCTGTTCATTCCGAAGACAGCCAAGGATATACCGCTCGCGCTGGAGTTCATCAACAAGACGCTTGAAGCGGATACCCAGGCGAAGATGGCAACCACGATGTTCTCTGGCGTGGTCAACAGCAAGGCTGTACCGCTGCTCCCCGAAGAGCTGAGAAACACTTTCGACTACGCGAACCTCGACAGCTTTTTCGAGAAGTCGAAGCTCTACGGCCAACCGCCCCTGAGCTCCGACAAGTACGTGACCTATGCTGAATGGATCGATCAGTGGGCGAACTTCAAAGGCTCGTTCTAACCCCCGCGGCAAACCGGTGGGGTGAAAGAACGGCTTGAGAGGACTGTACGAGTGAGTGGGTGCCTGCGGGCACACACTCCTCTGCTCGATGCCGGATGCTGTCCGTACCGCTCAGGCAGAGCACAGGTCACAACGTGCATGCGCCCGGCAAGGCGCCTTCGTTATCGAAACAAAAAAGCAAAGGCACAAAAATAATGAACGTAGTCAACAACAGCGAGCCCATCCTCCTCGATGACAGGGATTCCAAGGCTGGCAAACACATGAAAATCGACAAGAAAACCCTCAGCGGGTATCTGTTGGCGTCGCCTCCACTGTTCTTTCTGGTGGTGTTCTTCCTCATTCCGTCGCTACTGTTATTGGTCGCGAGTTTCTGGACCGCCAAAACCTTCAGCATGGAACCCGCCGCAACACTGGCCAACTACGCCAAGGCCTTGAGTGCCACCGGGTTTTACGACTCGCTGTGGATCGCCTTGCAGAACGGTTTCTGGACCGCCGTGCTGTCGACGGTCATCAGTGCGCCGGTGGCCTACTACATTGTCTATCGGACGCGCTCCAATGCCGTTCTGTACCTGGCCTTGGTCTCCTGGTTCTCCAGCTACCTGGTACGGGTCTACGCCTGGCGCTCGATTCTGGGTACCAACGGCGTGATCAACTCCACCCTGATGCACCTCGGGCTGATCGATCAGCCGCTGGAATGGCTGGTGTTCAGCAAGTTTTCGGTGGTGTTGACTCTGGTGCACATCATGCTGCCCTTCACCCTGCTGCTGTTGGTATCGGGCTTGCGCGATATCAAGAAGGACTACCTGGAGGCCGCGGCGGACCTGGGTGCCGGCGGCGCCACAATCCTGTGGCGCGTGATCATGCCTATGGCGCACAAGAGCATCGTCAGCTCCTTCATGTTCACCTTCGTCCTTGCCGCCAGTGACTATGTCACCCCCCAACTGTTGGGCGGCAGAGACGCGATGACCACGGGCCTGGTGATCGCCAACCAGTTTCGCTCGGTCGGCAACTGGCCACTGGGTGCTGCGATGGCCTACTTGCTGCTGCTGGTTTTCATGCTGGTCTATGCGCTGTTGCTGGGTGTGTTGCGGGCTGCAAACCTGGCACCCGGCAAGCGTTACCACGACTGATGACCGCCCATAAAAAAGGTAACTCGCCATGATCAGGCTCTTCACTTACGTCTACATGCTGTTTCTTTATGCGCCCATCGCGATCATCGCGCTGTTCAGCTTTCATTCGTCGGCTTCGCTGTCGTTCCCGTTCGAGGGCTTTTCGACTCAATGGTACGAGGCGCTGTTCAGCAGCCTGGATTTCATGACGGCATTGACCAACAGTGCCATCGTCGCCGCGGGCTCGACCATTCTGACCACCTTGCTGGGGACCTTCTCAGCCCTGGCGCTGATGCGCATGAAGGGTCGGTTCAAATCCATTTTCGCCTTCATGAACTTCGCTCCCATCGCCCTGCCCGGTTTGTTCCTGGGGATTGCGCTGGTGATTTTCTTCTCGTTGATCGGCCTGCCACGCTCACTGCTGACGGTGATCATCGGCCATACGTTGTTCACCTTCCCATTCTTTGTCGAGTCCGTACGTTCTCGTCTTGAGTACTTCGATCTGTCGTTCGAAGAAGCCGCTCGCGACTTGGGTGCCTCACCGCTCAAGGCGTTCTGGCTGGTCACACTGCCCATCATAGGCCCGACGATTGCCGGTGCCGCGATCCTGGCGATCGCACTGTCCCTGGACGAATTCCTGATCACCGTGTTTGTCACCGGCAGCGACACCACGTTGCCACTCATGATTCTTTCGATGATGCGCCGCGCTGTCAGCCCAACCATCAATGCCGCCTCGGTATTCATGCTGGTCGTGACCATTGCCATCATTGTCATCGCCGGCCTGGTCATGACCCTGCGCCGTCGCCGCCTCGAACTTGAACGCGCAGAAACTGCAGAGTAATCGCCATGACCAACAGCATCGAACTGACCGGAATATCCAAGAGCTACGGTAATCTGACGGCCCTGGGCAAAGTCGACCTGACCGTAAAGCGCAACGAAATCCTGACGTTGCTGGGCCCAAGTGGCTGCGGCAAGACCACACTGATGCGCATCATCGCCGGCTTCGAAGAGCCCACCACCGGCAAAGTGGTGATCGATGGCAAGGACTCCACGGCGCTGGCGCCGGAACATCGCCCGGTCAACATGGTGTTCCAGAAGTACGCCCTGTTCCCGCACCTGGATGTTTTCGACAACGTGGCGTTCGGCTTGCGCCTGAAGAAAAAACCGCGGGATGAAATCAAGCGTGAAGTGACCAAGGCACTGGAACTGGTGCAACTGGAAAGTTTCAAGAATCGCTGGATTTCCGAGCTCAGTGGCGGCCAGGCGCAACGGGTCGCCCTGGCTCGGGCCTTGGTTAATCGCCCCGCCGTGCTGTTGCTCGACGAGCCACTGGCAGCACTTGACCTGAAGATTCGCCACCACATGCTCAACGAGATCAAACGGATCCACGAAGAGACCTCGACCACCTTCGTTTACGTCACCCATGACCAGGACGAAGCGATGATTCTCTCCGACCGCGTCGTGCTGCTGAACAAGGGTGGCATCGAGCAGATCGGTGGTCCGCAGGAGATGTACTGGTCACCCCGCACCTTGTTCGCGGCAAAATTTTTCGGCGACACCAATATCGTCAATGGCACCTATGGACCGAGCGATACCAGCGGTGGTTATGTCGAGTTGCCGTTCGGGCGCTACGCACACACAGCCAAAAACAGCCTGAGTGCCGGGCCGGTCAATGTCTCGATCCGTCCGGAAACCATCTGCCTAGAGCCAGCCAAGGGCAACCCGCTGGCAAACGGGGCCTTTATCGGAAAGGTCAAAGACACCTCGTTCATCGGCAATCGGGTCATTTACCGCGTCGCCGTAGCCGGCGGAACCATTGACCTCAAATGCCAGCAATTGCCCACCCCCGGCAGCCTCACACTGCCGCCGGGTGCGGATGTCGCCTTGACCTGCAAACCGGACAGCTTCGTGGTGATACCCGCCTGAACAGCTTTCGTTTGAATGACAATCCCTGCTGCATTTCACGCAGGGTCTGCCAGTAACGCCAACGCTGGATCACCTCTTCACCAAGAGTCTGATCCGGCGTTTTTTTTGACCTGAACGGTGAACAACAATGGTCCAATACATCGTGGTCGGGGGTGCAGGACGGTTGCGGGCTGTATCAGATCAACGCCAGCAACGGCCTGCGATCGAGCACTTCGGTGGCCTATCTCAAACCCGCGCGGCGGCGCTCCAACCTGACGGTGAAGACCAATTGCCGGGTGCTGCGAATCCTGGTCGAGAACGGTCGGGCCACTGGCGTTGAATACCTTGAGAAAAACCGTCGCCATGTGCTGCGGGCCGATTGCGAAGTGATTGTCAGCGCCGGGGCGATCAACACACCAAAACTGTTGATGCTGTCGGGCATTGGTCCCGCGGCTCACCTACACGACAAGGGCATCAAGTGCATCCATGACCTGCCGGGGGTCGGTCAAAACCTGCAGGATCACATCGAGGTGTCGTTGATCAATGAACTGCGTCGCCCCTTGAGCTACGACAAGTACAAGACGCCGCACTGGAAGATCGCCGCCGGCTTGCAGTACGCCTTGTTTCGGCAAGGCCCGGTGACCTCCAACGTGGTCGAAGGTGGCGCGTTCTGGCGTACATCTCTGGCCGAGAACCGCGCGGACGCCCAGTACTGTTTCATGGCCGGGGCCGGCGTCGAGGCCGGTGTAGGTTCCGTCCCCGGTGGCAACGGTTGCACCTTGAACGTGTGTCAGACCCGCCCCCGTTCCAGCGGATTCCTGCAACTGCGCAGCGCAGACCCCATGGACTTGCCCCGCATCGAGCCTAATTACCTGACCGACCCGCTCGACGTGGAGTGCATGGCACAGGCCACTGAGTTTGGTCGGCACATCATGTCCCAGGCTGCATTGGCCGGCCACATTCTGCGCGAGCACGTGCCCGCAGAACCCTTGCGCACACGTGACGACTATCGGCGCTTCGTGCGCCAGCACGCCCACGCCGCGCTGCATCCGGTGGGCACCTGCAAGATGGGTACGGACGCCATGGCGGTGGTGAACAACGATCTGCGGGTACACGGCATCAATGGCTTGCGGATCGCCGACAACTCCATCGCACCGAGCTTGTGCTCCAGCAACACCAATGCACTGGCAATCATGATCGGCGAGAAAGCGGCTGATCACATTCAGCGTGCTGATCAGACCCTGTAGCGGCCAACCAATCGCTGATGACGGTCTATTTGATGGAGGCTGAACTCAAAACGCTCTGCACGCCGAGCACCGCCTGGGACTGGAGCTCAGCCTGGAAGCAATGGCTGCGCCACGCACATGAAAGCGAAATACCTGCTCTGATCCAGTTCGCCAAACGGCTAAAGATTTACTGCCGTCTTTTTCATGAAGATCAAGAGCGTCTTTCCCGGTAATCCGTGAAGAACCCAAAAAAAAAGCTCCCCGATTGGGGAGCCTGAAAACACTTGGCAAGCGGTAAGAGTGACCCGTAGTACCGAGAAACGACCCTTTTTCCCGCTACCCACTTGCCAAGTGTTGCAAATAACCCGTGACCCGGTGAGATCCGTCGGTTCGATGTTTGAGAACGAACGTTCTCACCCAGACAAACGTTGCGCTCTATAAACGGCAGACATCAGACTGGCTGCTTGTAACGGCGAATGCGGATATCAGCCTGTTCCTTGTGCCCGGCAAAGCCTTCCATGCCGCACAGGCGCGAGCAGTACTCGCCCACCAGCACAGAGGCCTCGTCCGTCAAGACACGTTGATAAGTGCAGGTCTTGATGAACTTGCCGACCCACAGGCCGCCGGTGTAACGCGCCGTCCCGGTGGTAGGCAGTGTGTGGTTGGTGCCGATCACCTTGTCGCCGTAAGAGACGTTGGTCCGCTGGCCGAGAAACAGCGCACCGTAGTTGGTCATGTGCTCCAGGAAATACAGCGGGTCGCGGGTCATGACCTGGACGTGTTCGGAGGCAATGCGGTCCGCTTCCTGGACCAATTCGTCCACGGTGTCGCACAGGATGATCTCGCCATAGTCACGCCAGGCAACGGAGGCGACCGGCGCGGTCGACAAGATAGCCAACTGACGCTCGATTTCCGCCGGCAAGGTTTCTGCCAGTTCAGCGCTGTTGGTCAAAAACACCGCTGGCGAGTTGACGCCGTGCTCGGCCTGACCCAGCAAGTCTGCGGCAATGATTTCAACGTCGGAACTGTCATCGGCGATCACCAGTGTTTCGGTCGGGCCGGCAATCAGATCGATGCCGATTTTGCCGAACAGCTGGCGCTTGGCTTCGGCGACAAAGGCGTTGCCCGGGCCGACGATCATATCGACCGGCTTGAAGTCATCGGTGCCCAATGCCAACGCGGCAATGGCCTGAACCCCGCCCACACAATAGATTTCATCGGCGCCGGCGAGGAACATAGCCGTCACGATGGCCGGATGAGGCTTGCCGTCGAACGGCGGAGCCGCTGCCACCACACGCTTCACGCCCGCCACTTTGGCGGTCAATACGCTCATGTGTGCCGACGCCAGCAATGGGTACTTGCCGCCGGGGATGTAGCAGCCCACCGAGTTCACCGGAATGTTGCGATGCCCAAGGATCACACCCGGGAGTGTTTCGACTTCGACATCGTGCATCGAGGCTTTCTGCACTTCGGCAAACCGACGGACCTGTGCCTGCGCAAATTTGATATCGCCGATTTCCTGTTCCGAAAGACTCGCGACGCACGCGGCGATCTCATCGTCGGTCAAGCGGAAGGTAGCAGGCTCCCACTTATCAAATTTCTTCGAATACTCCCGAACGGCTGCATCACCGTTTTTGGCGACATTGGCAATGATCTGCTCGACCGTATCGCGCACTTGCGAAGCGATTTCGGCTTGGGCTTCGACGGGCTTACTTTTTTTCAGATAACGAATCATCAATTTGCTCCAGGTGGTTCTTGATGCACGCAACATGCACTCAGCCTTGGCAAACATCTTTTCTCACCCCCCTGCTCCCGGCAATTTCGCAGCGGCTTTATTGCTGACGCGATCTGACGCAGCACAGACGCAAAGTTGAAGCACTGGGGACAGCACTGACGCTCTGGCACAGGCCATTCCGTTATTCGTATAACCTTTTCATATCAAAAGTGCCGCCAACAAAACCGTTCTGTAGTCTGTAGCTATTCTCGCGATCCCCATGAAGCTCCCGGTCTGATTGGCCACTTCCATAAAAAATACATTCAAGGCATTGACAGCGCCATTTTGAGTGTTAGCTTAAATAAGCAGTTATACGTATAACCTAATAATCATAACCAACCGAAGAGGTGACCAACCGTGAGTCGAGTCTTGTATCTATACGGTGGCTGGCCCGGCCATTTCCCTTATGAAATTGCCGCCTGGGCCCGGACCGTTTTCCAGGAGCTGGATTTCGACGTTGAAGAGTCCACGGACATCTTCACCTTGGACAGGGATTTGACCGGTTACGACCTGATCGTGATTGGCTGGAACAACGCGGTCACCACTGAAACGCTGACTGCCTCGCAGGAAAACCGCTTGCTCGAAGCGATCGAAAGCGGCACCGGCCTGGTGGGTTGGCACGGTGCGGGCGCGGCCTTTCGTGCAAGCCTCAAATACCACTGGGTACTGGGCGGCTCCTTTCTCGAGCATCCGATGGGCGAAGGCTTTCCCCATCCCTACCAGGTCAACGTCATCGACCACACCCATGAGGTCACTCAAGGCGTCGAGGATTTCGAGGTCCGTTCCGAGCAGTACTACATGCAGGTGGATCCGAACATCCATGTGCTCGCCGAAACCACCTTCGACGGCAACCCGTTCCCATGGATCAAGGGCCACCGCAGCCCCGTCGCCTGGGTACGCCAGTGGGGTCAGGGGCGCGTTTTCTATCACTCCATCGGCCACGACACCAGCAACCTGGCTGACCCGAACATCCGCCGCCTGACCAAGCAGGGCCTGAACTGGGCAACCCGCGGCCGCGCAGCAATCACTGGCAAAACCACCCCGCTTTCATCAACCCAAGGAGTCCTGTCATGAGCAAATTGACCGGCAGCCAGATCGTGGCACAAACCCTGAAAAACTACGGCGTCGAGTATGTCGCCGGCATTCCCGGCCACGGTATCTGGACACTCACCGACGCCTTTCTCGAAGAAGACTCGAAACTCAAGTTCATCCAGGTTTTCCACGAGCAGAGTGCCGTGCACCTGGCAGACGGTTACTACCGGGTGTGCGGCAAGCCGATGGCGGCTGTCACGTCCATCGGCGCCGGTGCCACCAACACCATCATTGGTCTCGCCACGGCCTTCACCGACTCCACCAGCCTCATGCTGATCACCGGTGGGCCGCCCACCCACATGCGCGGCCACGGTTTGCTGCAAGAACTGGAGCGCTACACCGATAACGATTTCCCGAAAATCGCCGAAGCGGTCACCAAGCGCCATTGGGTCGCCACACGCGTCGAAGAGCTGCCGTTCATGATGCACCGCGCCTGGAGCGCGATGGTCACCGGCCGTCCTGGCCCGGTGCACATCGAAATTCCGATGGACGTGCAAGCCGAAGCGGCTGAAGTGACGTTGCATGACCTCGAAGAGCGCACCCCGATCGGCAAGTCGTTCCCAGACCCGGCGGCCACCGCCCGTGCCGTGCAAGAACTGCAAGCCTGCCAACGCCCGGTGCTCGTGATCGGTGGCGGTGTGATTACCGGTGAAGCGCACGCCGAGATCCTGGCCCTGGCCGAAGCGTGGAAAATCCCGGTGGTCACCACCTGGAACGGCAAAAGCGGTTTCCCCGAGGACCATGAATTGTTCGCCGGCAGCGTCGGCCAGACCGGCACGATGTGCGGCAACAAAGTGGCGTCCACCGCCGATGTGATTATCGCCGTGGGTTGCCGCTTCACCGACTGGTCATCGTCCAGCTACGCCAAGGGCGTGACCTTTGCGATTCCGCCGTCGAAGCTGATTCACATCGACATCGACCCGCACGAAATCGGCAAGAACTACCCGGTGACCGTAGGCATCTGCGCCGACGCCAAGTACGCCCTCGCCGCCATCGTCGAAGGCCTCAAGGGTCAGACCGTCGATCGCGAAGCGTACCTTAGCGATCTGCGTGGCTATCAGAATGAATGGGAAACCAAGCTGGCCGGTCGTCGTGATTCGGACCGTTTCCCGTTCACCTCTCAACGTCCACTGGGTGCGCTGCGCAAGATTTTCCCGCGGGACACCATCGTGGTAGTCGGCTCCGGCAATACCCAGGGCGCGGTCAAGCAGACCTTCCCGGTCTATACCCCTCGCACTCACCTGACCTCCGGCGGGTTCTCCTCCATGGGCTGGGCCGTACCTGCCGCCATCGGCGCCAAGCTGGCTGCACCGAACCAGCCGGTGGTGTGCATCCTGGGTGACGGTGACTTCCTGATGACCTCGCAGGAAATTGCGATCTGCGTGACCAATAACATTCCAGTCGTGTTCATGATCCAGAACAATGCCGGGTACATGTCGATTCGCGGTGGCCAGCGCAAGCAGACCAGCCGCCATATCGGCACCGAGTTCAACCATCCGGACGGCACGCCATACAGCCCGGACTTCAAGGCGGTGGGCGAAGCCTTCGGCCTGAAGTCCTACCGTGTGGAGCGCCCGGAAGACCTCGAGCCGATCCTGCAGGAAGCCCTGGATTTGAACGTGCCGGTGCTGATCGAGGTCCCGACCGACCGCGACGCCGCGGGCCCTTGGGTACCGGGCTGGTGGGACTTCCCGATTCCTGAGTACATCACCGATGAGCGCCAGGACGAATACCGGGAACTGCGCAACTCCGAACAACACCTATAAGAACTGGAGCGGCTCAAATGAGTGATGCATTGATTACGCATCATGCAGAGCTGAATCCACAATCGGGGGCGTCGCGCGAACCGCGCGCCCTCGACGTGGTGACACCTGATGCAGATGGCAATATCAATTGTGATGTGGTGATTATCGGCTCGGGCATGGGCGGTTCGACCTTTGCCCATGCGCTGCGTGACAGCGGACTGGACATTGTCATCGTTGAACGCGGTGATTTCCTGCCGCGAGAAATACAGAACTGGAGCACCGAATCGGTCTTCGGCCAAGGCCGTTATCGCAATGCCGAACAATGGCTGGACGAATCCAACCGACCCTTTTCACCAGGCGTTTTTTATTACGTCGGCGGCAACACCAAATTCTACGGCGCGATGCTGCCACGGTTTCGCGAAGCCGACTTTGCCGAAATCCAGCACGCCGAAGGCCTCTCCCCGGCCTGGCCGATCAGCTATGCGGACCTGGAGCCTTGGTACGCCGAGGCGGAAAAACTCTACCGCGTGCATGGCGCGGCAGGCGTAGATCCCAGCGAGCCCTGGCGCTCAGGCCCCTATCCAAGACCTGCGCTCAAACATGACCCTGCCCTGGCCTCCCTGGAGCAGAGCATGCGCCGGTCCGGGCTCAAGCCTTTTGTGATGCCGGCGGCAGTGGACTATGGCGATGGCGGTGACTGCGTACTGTGCTCAACCTGCGATGGGTACCCTTGCCTGCTGGACGCCAAGGCTGACGCAGAGACCAGCGCGTTGAGACCGGCCTTGCGCAGTGCAACCGTCAGGCTGTTGACCCGCACCACGATCAACCAACTGAAGACAGTGGCAGACGGGCGGACGGTCACTGAGGCCCACGGCCTGATCGAGGGTCGTGCCGTGACGCTGCGTGCCAAGCGCTTCGTACTGGCCTGCGGAGCCGTGAACAGCGCGGCGCTGTTGCTCAAGTCGGCCAACGATCAGCACCCCGAAGGCCTGGGCAACAGCTCAGGGCAAGTGGGTCGCAATTACATGGTGCACAACAGCACGTTCATGCTGGCGGTAGACCCCCGACGCAAGAACAAGGTGGTCTTCCAGAAGACCCTGGCCCTCAACGACTGGTACAGCGCCGGTGCGAACAATGTGTTCCCCCTGGGTAATGTGCAGATGCTGGGGAAAATTCGCGAACCCATGATCAGTTCCATGCGTCCGTGGCTGCCGAAATTCGCCTCGCGATACATCACCGATCACAGTGTCGACCTGTACCTGACGTCGGAAGACCTGCCCACCCAAGACAATCGGGTCACCTATGACGCGCAACGGGGTGCGATCAAGGTCCATTGGACACCCAACAACCTCAAAGCCCATGAAGGCCTGGTGAACAAGACCAGCCGTGTCATGCGAGCCGCGGGCTATCCGCTGATCCTCAAGGCGCGCATGGGCATTGCCACCAACTCGCATCAATGCGGTACGGCGGTCATGGGCAAGGACCCGGCGTCGAGCGTGCTGGACCTCAACTGCAAGATGCACGACCTGGACAATGTCTGGGTGGTCGACAGTTCGTTCTTCCCGTCCTCGGCCGCGGTCAATCCGGCACTCACCATCGCCGCCAACGCCCTGCGGGTCGCGGCGAACTTCAAACACGAAGTGTCCTGAGCGGCAAGCGCTGCGGTGTAGTGATTACACCGCAGCCTGATGCCATGAGCGCGGTTAAACGCCCGGTACCTTCTGGGTTGAACCACGCACGATCAGTTTGGTGGCGAAAATCTTCTGCTCAGGCTCAAGCCGGGTGTCGGCCGGTGCATTGAGCTGCTCGGTCAAAAGCCTCGCGGCGTAGACGCCCTTCTCCACCATGGGTTGGCCAATAGTCGTCAGGCCCAATTGCACCGCTTCGGGAATGTCGTCGAAACCGATCACCGACAGGTCTTGCGGAACCTTGCGATTGAGCGCGTGAGCCGTCTTCATGCAAGCGATCGCCATCACATCGGAACAGGCCACCACCGCCGTGACGTCGCTGGACGTCAGCAGGGTGAACGCGGCCGCTTGCCCGGACGTCGAATCCAGTCCACCTGCTTCGATAATGCTCAGGTCCTCGAATGCCAGGCCCGCCGCATTCGCCGCCTCGACGTAGCCGGTCAGCCGCTCCCTGACAATGCGCTCACTGGCATGCTTGAAACGCTGCGGATCGATCGGACCGCGATAACCATCAGGGTTCAAACGGTCAATGATGATCCCTATTTTGCGGTGCCCCAGATCCAGCAAGTGCTGCACCTGAGTGCGGGCGGCCCCACGGTCATCGATCCCGACAAAAAAAGCACCTTCCACCAGCGGCGAATCGATCACCACAAACGGAATGTTCTGTTTCACCACCGCCAGTACCGCAGGGTGGTCATCGGGCAGGGTCGAGATGATCAAGCCATCAACCAACCCTCGCAGCGCCAGGCTGCCGTGATTGGCTGCCGGTGTCCGACCGACCAACCGGTTGTTGTTGAGAGGGAACAACGTCAGCGCAACGTTCTCCAGTTCGCCCACCTCGCTGATCCCGCGCAGCAAGGCAACGGTGCAAGGGTCGGCGAACGCCAGGGACAACTTGTCCATCATCATCAACCCGATCGCCCCGATCTTGCCCGAGCGAAGGCTCCGGCCAAGCACATTGGGTCCCGGGTAGCCCAGCGACGCGGCTACGGCAAGGATATGCTCACGTTGGGCCTCGGACAGCTTGGATGGGCGATTGTAAGCGTAAGACACCGCAGGCTGAGACACCCCCGCCGCCAGTGCTACATCTTTCATTGAAACGGATGCCATCGCTTGCTTCCCAACCTTGTTGAAAACCTCGTGCGAGGTCAGTGATAAAAAACGCCACGCGCTCAGTGTAACTGTTGAGGCGAAACCTTCGGAACCAGTCGAGTGGCAGTGACAAGGACCGCGATCATCAGCGCGGCAACGACGAGCAGCGCCAGGGGCAGGCTGCTGGCATGGGCGACAAACCCGATGGCGGCCGGGCCCATTAAAATCCCGAGGTAACCCAGGCTGGTGGCAGCGGCAATGGCCAGTTCGCCAGGCATGGTCTTTTGCGCACCTGCCAGCGACAAATAAACCGGAGCGATGTTGGCCAGACCGGCGCCAATCACCGCAAACCCCACCAGGTTCAACAGCCAGTCATTGGCCAACACGACCATCGCGAACCCCAACATGACCACGAGTCCACCGCCAATCAGCACCACCCGTGCCCCCAGCTTCAGCAGTATCCGGTCACCGTTCAATCGCCCCAGCGCCATCATCACTGCAAACACGGCGTAACCCAGGCCGGCCAGAGAATGCTGGACGCCTCGCTCGTCAGCCAGGAACACCGCGCTCCAGTCGAGAATCGCCCCTTCGGCCAGGAAGGCGAACAGACACAGCATGCCCAGCAGTAAAACCTTTCGGGTCGGCCGGACAAAAATCGGGCTGCCTTCGTCACCGCTGCGCCCCAGCAACTGACGGCCATGGGTCAGGACGAAGGCGACCAGGATTACCATGACCGCACTGCTGGCCATCAACGGCGTGGCGCCCAGCCATAACAACGCGGTAATACCTGCCGCACTGATAATCGCGCCGAGGCTGAACAGGCCATGGAAACCGGACATGAGTGAACGTCCCGTCGCGCGCTCGACCATCACGCCCTGAACGTTCATGGTCACGTCGACCGACCCGCACCCTGCCCCAAATACCACCAAGGCGAACATCAAACCGATAAAGGAATGAGTCGTCGCCAACAAAGGCAAGGTCAGCAGCACCAGCGCAATGCCCACGTGCATCGTAAAACGACAGCCCCGGCGCGCGTTGAGAATGCCGGCCAGTGGCATCATCACCAACGAGCCCAAGCCCAGGCACAGCAACAGCAGCCCCAGGGCCGCGTCGTCAACCCCAGCCCGGCTGCGCGCATAGGGCACCAGGGGCGCCCAGGCACCCATACACAGCCCTGACAACAGGAACGTCGATCGATAGGCCAACATATGAGGCATGGCGCACGGCAGTAGCAATTCTTGAGACGACACGAAAACCTCTGTGCTCGGATCAATTCAAGTTATACGTATAACCCAAATTGACCTGTTCGACCACAGGCCACGTTAAAAACTGATCGCCCCGCCGAGCATATCTGCATGCCAGATGTCACCTGAATGGCAATCGCCTCCCAGAAACAGTTGACATCAATGCCGTCACCGATGTTATTTTTGAATGAGTTATACGTATAACTCTAGTACGACTCAGCTTTTGCATGAACACCCCCCACAAAAACAACAGGGACAAATGCAGCGTGATGAATAACGTTCAAAAAACACCGATCCCCACACGCATCCGCAAGGCGCGTATTGCGACCTTCCTCGGCTTCATGATGATCGGCGCAATGATGTACATCTGGTCGACCGGGGTGAGTGTCTTCAGGACACAACTGGGTTTTACCGGTGAGCTGGGTGATGCCAACTTCGGCCTGATCGCGCTCGGGGTCGGCGTCGGCTCAGCGGCGGGAGCCCTGCTGGTCGGCCGTTTGCTGGACAGCTTCGGTGCAAAACCGGTGATCACCTTCTGCGCCCTTGCCTACCCTCTGTCCATCATTCCGTTGGGTTTCGTCAGCGGTTTCTGGTTTGCAATGAGTTTTGGCGTGGTGCTGGGTTTGCTGCGCGGCGCGCTGGATACCGCGTTGAATGCCCATGGTGTGCAAGTCGAGCGGTTTTATCGGCGCTCGATCATGTCCGGCTTCCACGCGTTCTATTCGCTGGGTGGTTTTCTGCTCGGGATGGCCTGCAGTTGGCTGACGGGTTTCTACACCGACAGCGTCAAGGTGCCGTTTACCGTGCTGGGCATCGCCATGCTGATCGTCGGCTGTGTGTTCAGCCGCTGGCTGCTGGGCAAGCATGACGTTCCCGACGCGGCTTCAGGCGACTGGCAAACAGACGCTCAGTCAGCGGAGGAAATCGGCAAGGGTCCATCGACCAAAACGCTGTTGGTGATGATTGCACTTGGCGCACTGTTGTTGGGCAGCATGATGGGTGAAAACGCGATTGCCGACTGGGGCCAGGAATACATTCGCCGCGAGTTCTCGACCTCGACGTCCACCGCAGGCATGGCGGTGTCGATATTCGTCGGTGCGGCGTTCATCGGGCGCCTGTTCGGCGACCGGCTGGCGGCGGCCTTTGGTAACGCTCAAGTGGTGTTCGCCTGCGGCACAGTCTGTGTACTGGGCATGACCCTCACCATCGTTGGCGGCACGGTCGTTACCGGCATTCTCGGCTTTGCGTTGTTCGGTCTCGGACTTTCCTGCATCGCGCCGCTGATGATTTCCGCAGCCGGACGCCGGGACCCACAACATGCCGGTCGCAACATCGGCATCGTCAATTGCATCGGCTTCTCCGGCATGCTCGTGGGACCCGCCGCCATCACCGTGATCGTCAGCCATTTCGGCCTGGAGTCACTGATGTTTTTCCCATTGATCATGCTTGGCCTGCTCGCAACATTTGGCCCGCTGCTGATGAGAGCGCCAAAAACCGCCAAGGGCGTCAAACAGTCCGCCGCAAGCACCACCCGCGCCTAGATCATCGGCGAACTGCTGACGATACGCAGCGCCGGGGGGGCTATCTGCCGACTGACCGCAATATCGTCGGCGCCACGATGAATCCAGCGGGTATCGCCATCGCCCTTCAGGTGCTT
Source organism: Pseudomonas sp. C32 (assembly GCF_030417915.1). NCBI lineage: Bacteria > Pseudomonadati > Pseudomonadota > Gammaproteobacteria > Pseudomonadales > Pseudomonadaceae > Pseudomonas > Pseudomonas sp. C32. Next base: position 24,858 of record NZ_JAUHUK010000030.1, read on the forward strand.
TTTTGCTTCAGGGGAATACTGGCGGTATTCCGCATCCAGCAAGAGGTCTTTATCAAGATCAAAGGGCAGCGCCCACAGACTCATGCCGTTGCACCACATCCTATGCTGCTTCCGGCGGCAGAGGGGCAAACACCTCGACGGCATTCCTGCCGCCCTTCTTGACGCGGTACATGGCTTCGTCGCCATAGCGCAGCAAATCGCGCAAATTGTCAGCCAGGTCGGGAAATATCACCACGCCAATGCTTGATGAAATGGAGAGTGTTACACCGTTATCCATGACAAAAGGTTGTTCAAGTACCAGGCGGATTTTCTCGGCGACCACAACGGCATCTTCTGCATTTCGGGCATCCGGCAGGAGAATGACGAATTCATCACCGCCAATGCGCGAGGCGGTATCAGACTCGCGCAGCACAGACCCCATACGGGATGCGACCTGGGCCAATAACCAATCTCCGGCCTCATGCCCGTGTTGGTCATTGACCGCCTTGAACTTGTCCAGGTCAATAAACAGTAACGACAGCTTGCGTTTTTCCCGCTTGGCGAGCGCGATCAGTTGTCCCAGCCGATCTTCCATCATTCGGCGGTTCGGCAAACCGGTCATTCGGTCGTAGAAAGCCAGTTTGCGGATGGCTTCCTCAGCAACCTTACGCTCAGTGATGTCCATGGCGATGCCAATCATTGCGGGTCGACCGTTAAGAGACATACTCGATCCGTATACCGCCAGATCGAACAACGATCCATCTATCCTGCGGGCTCGGTATTCGCTGGCCAGGCCCTCGATCCCGCCATCTGGGCTCAAGCGTTTTTGCAGATTGTCATTGAGTAGATCGTGATCACCTTCCGCCACCAGATCGAACACGCTCAGCGATTCAACGAGTTTATGTTGCTCAACGCCGAACATCTGAGCGATTCGTGTATTGGCAAACACTAATTTGTGATCCTGGATGATGTAGATGCCGACTGCTGAAGTTTCCGCCACGCCGCGAAACATCGATTCAGCACGCATGAGGTTCAGGTGTTCCTGCTCGAGGTTGCCAACCAGGGTACCGATCCGCTTTGCGGAGTCATTAAAGGCATCCGCCAACTGACCCACCTCATCATTGGGCCAGTGTTCGATATGGACTTGATAGTTGCCGTTTGCCAGTTCGCGACTGCCCTGCGCGAGCCTCAGCACCGGACGAACGAAGCTTCGCCGGACAATCAGCCACGTCCCTCCCAGGAACAGTATGTCTATCACCAACAGCAGATAAGCTATATTCAGCTCGACTTCCTGCTCGCGGTGCATCTCCTTTATCAGTGAGATCATCAGCTGATCGACATCGTCGAGCAAACGTTGTGAATTCTCGGCAAGCGCGCCTATCTGCCTTGCCTCCGGAGGGAAGTTACCGTCGCGCAGCAGCGCCGACTCGATATCTTCGCGGTAGCGCTGCCAGGCGATGCTGATCTCTTCTAATTTGAGCTGCTGTGGCGGTGTCATTTGCCGTATCTGATCGCTATTTGTGTTTCCTCGGTGCATCAGCGTACTGACCGCATCCTCATAGCTCTTGATGTCTGACATCGCAGCCTCCTTGCCGGGAGACCATCCGTTCAAAAAGCTGCTGGTGTTGAGCGCCATCCGGTGACCCAGGTAACGCATTTTGCCCGCAACCCGCATCGTTTCGTCAAAACCGGTGAATTCCGCGAACATGGCGTGCACGACCAGGATGTTGCCAAGCCCGAGCATCAGCAGCGCCAGGAACACAATCCCGATTTTCTTGCCAAGTCCAAAACGGGGCACGGTGGAGGGGCTGGAAGGGCTGGGCTTAAGTTCTTCTGTCATGTTTTTTTGACTCGTTCTCAAGCTGGCTGGACTAGCACCTGAGAGGCAGTTCGTTCATCCCTATGAGCCAGAAACAGGTACTGAAAATAGATATAGCACTTAGCCAGCAAACCACCAAACCAAGACGGCGTTTATCAGACGTAAACAGACGTTGCGGCAGGCCACAACCTGTCAGCTGACATCACAATTCTCGCGCTCCTCTTACCGTTCTGCGTCGGCTTAGCCAAGAGCTGCCATAGTAGGGCATCTATTCAACAAAACCGCTCTGAAATAGGTTGAGTCGCCCGCCGATGAACGATGAAAAACGCTGAAAATTTATGAAAGGCCCCCTTTAAACGCCGCCCCTTACTTGTCTCACAGCCCACCGGGGCTTGGTTCAGACTGAATCGCCCCGGGTTTCGTAGACACCTCCACGCCTCAAAATGAGGCCAATTAGGAGGTGCCATGAGCAAACCGCGTTACCCCGGCCCCGTGCATATCCGATCAAAATGATTACCTATGCCTGTTGCCAAGCACGCGTGCATCGCAATACGTTTGTGCAAGCCGTTCGTGGCAGGTCCCGCAAACGAGGAGAGCCAGAGCGCAGCAACCGAAAAGTACCTCTCCAATTCACATAGACAGGCATCACTCGCAGGATCGCTTTCAGTGCGGGCCCTTTGACAGCGGCTGCTGAACCTACATTCTTTTATCGAGATACCGATGCTTGATCTCAACGACCTGTACTACTTTAAGCTCCTTGCAGAACGTGGCAGCTTCACTGCTGCGGCGGAAATTCTTTCCATACCGACCGGTACACTAAGCCGCAGGCTGAAAGCCCTGGAAAACCATCTCGGCCTGCGCCTGATTGACCGCACCACTCGCCGGTTCGCTCTCACCGAGGCCGGCGAACAGCTCTATCTCTACGCCCGGAAAATTGTCGAACAGACCGAGTCGGCCGAAGCTCATCTGCGCGGCGTGTTGGGCGAACCCGCAGGGCGTGTCCGGATGACCTGCCCGCAAGGGGTCCTGCGTTCGCTGCTTGCGCCACTGCTGCCGGAATTCCTTGCCCGCTATCCCCAAGTCAGCGTCGACATCATCGCAAGCAGCCGTTACACCGATCTAATTGCAGACGGCTTTGATCTTGGCCTGCGTTCGCATGAACAGGACCTGGTCGAGTCGTCGATGGTCGCGCGCCAACTGGCCACCTTGCAGATGGTGCTGGTAGCCAGCCCCCACTACTTTGGCGAGCGTCGGACTGCCAATCCTACAGATGTAGATGGAGTCGACGGTCTTCACCTGGCGACGCATAGCAGCTTAAGCGTCTGGACGTTGCGGGGGCCGGGCGAAGAACAGGCCACGGTACGGTTAAAAAACCGTCTCGGCTCAGACGATGTTTCGCTGCTCAAGGCAGCAGCTATTGCAGGCCAGGGCGTTGCCGTCGTGCCACTGCATACCTGCCGGACGGAACTGGCCGATGGAACGCTCGTGCGGGTCCTTCCCCAATGGGAGGTTTCTCGACGAACATTGAGCTTGATCCTGCCCTCCGCCAGAGGGCTGATGCCAGCGGTTCGGGCCTTTGCCGATTTTCTGATCGAGCGTTTGCCCAGCGCGGTTGAAGGACCGTAGCCGTAATGTCAAATCGGGGGAGATTTCTTCCCTAGGGAAAAAATCTTTCTCGTTTCCCCGTCTTATTCCCATTACATGTTCAAACGTACCCTACGGGCTCTTTCATTCTGGATGCCGGCGGATCATAGAGTCATCGCCGTTGAAGTCCGGTGAATTCCCGATGCGCTAGCCATTCCGTTGGCCCCTTGGTCTTGGTTGTATCCAGCGCATAGATGAGCCAGAAGCAACCTATCTTCAGGAGCAAATGATGAAGCTTGTAAACAGAATTGCGGTTGTTACCGGAGGCTCACGTGGCATCGGCGCTGCCATCGCCCGAAAGCTCGCAGCTGAGGGCGCAATCGTTGCGGTTGTCTATCAATCCGGATTCGATCAGGCACAGTCGGTGGTTCGGGCGATCAGGGCGGCGGGGGGAGCGGCAGAGGCTTTTGCTGCGGATGTAGCGGACGCATCCGCTGTGCGCAGTGCTATCGACATGATCGTCGCGCGTTTTGGCCGCATCGATATTCTGGTGAACAACGCCGGCATTTTCGAGGGACGCAATTTTGCGGACATCGATGCGGACCATGTGAGCCGGCTCTTTGCCGTCAACATGAGTAGCGTATTGCACATGATGCAGGCAGCGGTTCCGCATTTTCCGTCCACCGGCGGGCGCGTTGTGAACGTCTCGACTAACTTGATCTATTCCCCCCGTCCAGGTACGGCCATTTATGCAGCCAGCAAGGCGGCAGTGTCCGTATTGACAAATGGTTTTGCAAAGGAACTCGGCGCGCGTGGGATCACGGTGAATGCGGTAGCGCCCTCGATGACCAGCACGGACATGACTGCGGCGACGCCCGACGTGCGTCGGCAAGCGGTGATCGCAGCGACACCCGCAGCGCGTATCGGTGAGCCCGAGGACATCGCGGACGTGGTCGTATTCCTTGCTTCGGACGAATCGCGCTGGATCACGGGGCGCACGCTCCTGACCGATGGCGGCTTGACTGACTCACTTTGAGTTGAACAGTTATGTATGTTCTCACGGTAGAGCTAAAGATCCGGTCTGAGCGTCTCGCGGACTTTCTGCACGAGCTGTCGAATTTGCGCACGCTGATCGAACGTGAGCCTGACTGCCTGGGGTTTGACGTGCTGCAGAGCGAGGATTGTCCCCATCATGTGTTACTCGTTGAAACATGGAGTAGTCGAGCATATTTTGAAAATGTACAGATGAAACGTCCCTATTACGCCCTCTATTTTGCGCGAGTCCATCCTATGTGGAACGCGGAGCGTCAACTGCATCACTGGTCCGCGGTCGCCCCTTGACGACGTGATCCCAGGGTCCGCAGGCCGCCGGGGAAGCGTTTTTTAGCATGTTACTTGCGGATGTTATTTGTTCAACCACAAAAACCATAATAAGGAAATCTTTCATGTTGCACTCTGATCATTCATCAATCGCTGAGCGACGCCGTGTTCAGGCGGTGACGTGCGTTTCGGCACTGGTGCTGTCGTTAATAGTTTGTTCGAGCCACGCGGATACAACGAAGCCCTACCGCCATGCACAGGAGCCGATTGGTGACGTCGAGACTATGTACAACGGCAAGCTCAGCGAAGACATGGCCGTTAACACCTTCCGCAACATTGATCGCTTGTTCCCTGTGCGCACCATCAAGGCCGGCGGTCATCCCTTTCCATTACCGCGCAGCGGCCAGCCGCTCGGGCCAGTTGCCTTTGACTACAAAGGTAAGCAATACAGCCTCGATGACTACGTCACGCTTAACCATGTAACGGGTCTGTTGGTGCTCAAGGACGGTAAAGTCGTTACTGAACGCTATGAAAAGGGCAATACCGCGGACACCCGGTGGATGTCGATGTCGGTGGCCAAGTCCATCACCTCGACGCTGGTGGGCGCAGCGTTGCAAGACGGTTCGATCAAAAGCCTGGATGACAAAGTAACCAAATACCTGCCTTCACTGGCTGGCAGTGGTTACGAACAGGCGACGGTACGCCAGGTGCTGGCCATGCGCTCTGGGGTCAAGTGGAGTGAGAAATACGCGGATCCGACCTCAGACCGGCGAATGATGCTCAAGCTGCAAATCGCGCAAGTACCCGGCTCGGCACTCAAGTACATGGCCACACGGCCAAGCATCGCGACCCCAGGTACGCTGACCAACTACAGCACCGGGGAAACACAAGTACTGGGGCAATTGGTCAGCGCCGCCACGGGCAAGCCATTGGCGAATTACTTGAGTGAAAAAATCTGGGCACCGTATGGCATGCAAAGCGACGCCAACTGGTGGCTCGACGGCCCCAATGGCAATGAGGTGGGCGGCAGCGGTATCAGTGCGACGCTTGAAGATTACGGGCGCTTCGGACAGTTCGTACTCAGCGGCGGCAAGGCCGGCGACAAGCAGGTACTGCCCAAAGACTGGATGAGTTTCGTCAGTACAACCACTGGCGCGGATGCGGCATATGGCGACTTTGCTTCCATGTGGTGGCCTGCCTGGACAGAGGCTTCGAAGGCAGATAAAGCGTTCACCGCTGCCGGCATTTTTGGTCAGTACGTCTACATCAATCCAACCCACAATGTGGTGATTGTGGTGTGGCAAGCACAGACCAAATCCACCGGTGGCGAGGTCATCGACGACATGGTCGCCTTTGACGCCATCACCAAGGCCGCTCAATAAGCGCAATGCTGTTCGCTTAAGGATTGAATCCGGTAAGCGAAGTGAAACCCTTGTGGCAGTTGTCGAGCCTCAGCGAGGCTGCAATAGCGGTGGGCAAGGCAACATCTATGTTTGCCACGCCAGCCCCATCGCAGCCTGGCTGGGGCTCGACAACTCCCACCTTTTGTTCATAGTTCATGAGCGAATGGGGCCGGACTCATCCATCCAGTCCAGCCCCATATTCGCGCCCTCACAAAATGGCTCAGACCTTCTTGCGCAAGAACCCTTGCTGGGCACCGTTGCGGTTAGGCGCGAAGCCATTGGCCTCCAGGCTTTCTTCCACAGTGTCATAGAACACGCCGATCTTGCTGATCTCGCGCGCCTGCTGGGCGGTGGCGATCGGGCGACCGAACTCGCGGGAAATGCGCACCAGTTGCTCGATCTGCTCAACGGTGGACATTTTATCCGTTTGCGCCTGGTTCCAGAGGTTATCCTCGATGCCGCAGCGCACGTGCAGGCCCATCGCAATGCCCATCATGTTGACCGGCAGCACGTTACGCGTCGAGCTTTCCACGGTAAGCACTGCGCCGTCCGGCACGGCACGCACGATGTTGGCCAGGCTGTAGATGTTAGGCACGTCCATCCCGCCGCCGATCGCCACCCAGTTCATGACCAGCGGGCCCTTGTAGATGCCGCGGCGCATCAGGCGCTCGACCGAGTCGAAGCTATTGATGTTGTAGCACTGGAAGGCACTCTGGATGCCCGCGGCCGTTAGGCGTCGCACGTGCTCTTCCACCCAGCCCGGCTGCGCCGGCACCGTCATTTCCTTGTAGGCGCTGTAGACAGCAGGGTCTTCCATCGAGGTGCCCTTGATGTCGGCGTCATCCCAGTGCTCGACGACGTTCATCTGCGAGGTGTTCACGGTGACCGTAACCTGGTCCGGCTTGGGATCGAGTTCGGCCAGCATATGGCGCGTATCGTCGCTCAACCACTTGGCCGCGGCGCCCTCGGTTTCCGGCGCAAAGCTGATCGAGCCGCCGACTTGAATAATCATCTCTGGAACGGCTTCACGCACACCGGCGATCAGTTCGTTGAACTTCGACAGGCGCTTGGAGCCCTTGCCGTCCAGTTCACGCACGTGCAAATGCAGCACGGTAGCCCCAGCGTTGTAGCAATCCACGGCCTTCTGCACCTGCTCGGCCATGGACACCGGAATGTCCTCGGGGAAATCTGAAGGCTGCCACGACGGTGCATACGGCGCTGCAGTGATGATCAGAGGCTGCTGGTTCTCGACAAAGAGGTGGCCATCAAGGAAGTTCATATAGGGGTCTCTAAAATACTTATTATTGTTGAGCGGAACGTCAGCAAGGCTTGGTGCCGATTATGGTGGCGCGTTCCATCTTGCGATGACAGGGTAGGTATGTTGGCTGATTGGACTGTAAGCCGAGGGCCTGATCAGTCGCTTTTCATCAGGCGACAATGGCATTTCATTTCATGACATATGTTGCGAAAAGTGAATTTCTAGCATGGGCGCCGGTGGACCGGTTTTTAGTGTGGATTCAACCGGTGGGCGCAACACAACTAAATTCTGTGTAAGCAGAAGGAGTGTTGCAGATGAAGCAGAGACCTCGGATCTATTACAACTACGGCACTCGCTCAGAGCGGCGGTTACGCGAAGAGGCCCATTTGAACCTGGCGTATCACTGGTTTTGCCGGTTGAGCCTTTAAGACGAAGTACCCAATCACTCGACCTTTTCCAATAACCGCCATGGCCGTTTTCTGGGCAGTGATCTGTTTCGCTGGTTATTCAATGAAGTGCTGCGTCGCTGCATGGACGCTGGCCTTGTCAAGGGTGAAGGCTGTGCTGTGGACGCCTGCATCATCAAGGCGGATGAGAGTCGGCAGCGCGGCATACCGGGCGATGAACAGATCAACGGGAGCGATCCGGCCCTGAGCAGCCTCGCTGTGCGTGAATATCTTGAGGCACTCGACGAAGAGGCTCTGGCCGAAACACTGCCGAAGTGTTTGTCGCTGAATGATCCACAAGCCTGCTGGACCGCAGCTCCAGGTGGGCCCGCGTTCTACGCTTACTCCACGAATATCTGATCGATACCGAGCAAGGCGTCATCTTGGATGTGGAACCCACACCGGCTCATCGCACGGCGGAGGTCGAGAGAGGAGCCTGAAGGAGTGCCCCTAGGCAAGCCTCAAAAATCCACGCCTTTTAAGCAGGAGCAATACGTCGGCTCGCTCCGTAAACTGGAAATCAGCAAGCCGTTGAAACGCATCACGTCGACAAGGCAACCCGTCCTATCCCGGCAAACTCAACTTCCACTTGCACCCCGGCCGATGCCCAGTAGATGCCGGTCCAGCTACCAGTAGCCACCAGATCACCGGCTCGCAACGGGCTGCCCATTGCTGCAGCGTGACGCGCCAGCCACGGCAGCGAACTCAGCGGCTCACCGAATGGATGGCTGCCTACGCCGACGAACTCAGGCTCCCCGGCCACCCGCAACGTCACCTGTTGTCTTGACCAATCCGGTATTTCCCCCAACGTTTGCGGTGCACCAAGTATCAGCGCGCGGTTGAGTTGCTGGTCGGCCAGCCGAAGCAGTGGCGCGGCCTGGTCACCCTGCAGCCAGCGCGTGCCACACAGCTCGATGCCCGGCATCCACACATCGACCGCCGCACAGGCCATGGCCAGATCAGTGTGTTCGTCGAGGTCGCGGGACAGGCGCACGATCAGTTCTCCCTCGATCCCGAAACCGAAGGCATCGCCCGGAGGAACCTGCCAACCCGACGGGTGTACCGCCATTGCAGGTACTCCGGCGGTGCTGATCAGCCCTCCGGGCGCGCCACCCAGTTTCCAGGCCACTGGTGGCCCGGAGGCGAACCAGCCGAGGGCATCCGCTACCTGGTGCTGCACGGCATAGGCTTCGGCTTCGCTAGCCAGTTCCAGGGTTGGCAACGGTTGTTGGCGACCCTCACGCCAACCACGAATCAGGCTGGCGGCCACCTGCGCGACCGCACTCACAAATCCAGCTCGGTCTTGCGTCGGCGCAGTTGCGCGGGCGCCGGGCGCTCGCATGGCAGAAACCGGCCGCGACCCGCCTCACCGCGCGGCTCGCCGTCCCAGACCACCTCACCGCGAGACAGGGTCATGGCCGGCCAGGCGCTCAGCGTCATGCCGGCGTAAGGCGTGTAATCGACGTTGTGGTGCAGCATTTCGTTGCTCAGGTGAACCGACTCACCTTCGTTCCAGATCACCAGGTCGGCATCAGCACCAATGGCGATGCTGCCCTTGCGCGGATACAACCCATACAGCTTGGCGGCATTTGTGGAGGTCAGCGCGACAAAGCTTTGCGCGGTGATGCGCCCACTGCGCACGCCTTCGGACCAGAGCAGTGCCATGCGGGTTTCGACACCGGGAATGCCGTTGGCGATCTGGTCGAACGACACCTCTTCACCGTGGGCCTTCTTGCCATCCGGGCCATCGAAACGAAAGGGTGCGTGGTCGGACGAAAAAATCTCGAACGAGCCGTTCTCCAGGCCATCCCAGATCACCTGCTGGTTTGCGGCATCACGCGGCGGCGGGCTGCAGATGCACTTGGCACCTTCGAAGCTGTCGTCACACCCCAGCGAGTCAGCGGTCAGGAACAGGTACTGCGGGCAGGTTTCGGCGTACACCTTCAGCCCCAGGCTCTGGGCCCAGCGAATCTGTTCCACGGCCTCGCGACCCGACACGTGCACGATCAGGATCGGCACATCCACCAACTCGGCAAGGGCGATGGCACGATGGGTCGCCTCGCGCTCCACCAGCATCGGCCGCGACGCGGCGTGGTAGCGCGGTGCAGTCAGCCCGGCCGCCAGTAGTCGCTCGGTGAGCCAGGCGATGCAGTCGCTGTTCTCGGCGTGGAGCATCACCATGGCGCCCTCACGACGCGCGACCGACAACATCTCGAGAATCTCCCGGTCGCCCAGTTTCAGCGCATCGTAGGTCATATAGATTTTGAACGAGGTATAGCCTTCAGCAATCAAGGCCGGCAGTTCTTCACGCAGCACCTGCGGGGTAGGATCGGTGACGATCAGGTGGAAGGCATAATCGATCACCGGTTTGTTGCCCGCCCGACGATGGTAGTCATCGACGGCAGAGCGCAGGCTTTCGCCCTTCTGCTGGCAGGCGAACGGGATGACGGTGGTGGTGCCGCCGCAGGCCGCCGAGACCGTGCCGCTGAAGAAGTCATCGGCCATCACCGAGCCGTCGCCCGTTGGCTGGTCGAGGTGCACGTGGCTGTCGATGCCACCGGGGGTGACATGCCGGCCTGCCGCGTCGATTTCCTGGAGACCATGCGCCAGATCCAGGCCAAGGGAGACGATGCGCCCATCACGAATGCCGATATCGCTGGTGAACGTGTCCGCGGCGGTTACCACGCGGGCGTTGCGAATCACCGTATCAAAAGGTTGCATACCAGCCCTCCTCCAGAAGTAACCGGCCCCGGCCGGTCAGGCGGCGCATGTCTACGCCCGTGCTTTTCAACATGTCCGGGACCACGGTGGTAACGGTGTCGAATACCCGCTTAGCTAACCATCACCTCGTCCAGCGCCTGCTCGAGGGTGCTGACGGTGCACTCGATATTGTGCAGCTTTTCGAGTCCGAACAGACCGATGCGGAAGGTCTGGAAGTCGGCCGGCTCGTCGCATTGCAACGGCACTCCAGCGGCGATCTGCAGGCCGTGGTCGGCAAATTTCTTGCCGCTCTTGATGTCGGCATCATCGGTGTAGCTCACCACGACGCCAGGGGCCTGAAAGCCGGCGGCGGCCACGCTTTTGAAGCCTTTGCCGGTCAACATTGCGCGCACCCGATCGCCCAGTGCCTGTTGCTCGCCGCGGACCTTGTCGAAACCGTAGGCTTGGGTCTCTTTCATCACTTCGTTGAATCGCGCAAGGGAATCACTGGGCATGGTCGCATGGTAGGCATGTCCGCCCTGTTCGTAGGCCTGCATGATCTGCAGCCACTTTTTCAGGTCGCAGGCGAAGCTGCTGCTTTGCGTCTGCTGAATGCGCTCGAGTGCCAAAGCACTGAACATCACCAGGGCGCAACAAGGGGAGGCGCTCCAGCCTTTCTGCGGTGCGCTGATCAGCAGGTCGACTGCGCATTTGTGCATATCAACCCAGATCGTGCCTGAGGCGATGCAGTCCAGCACGAACAGGCCACCCACCGCATGCACGGCGTCGCCGACGGCCCGCAGGTAGTCGTCGGGCAGGATAATCCCTGATGAGGTTTCAACGTGGGGGGCGAAGACAATCTGCGGCCTCGAAGCGGCAATGGCTGCCAGCACTTCGTCCAGAGGGGGTGGGGCGTAGGCAGCCTGGCGACCCGTGTCGATCGGTCGGGCTTTGAGCACCGTAGTGGCCGCCGGGATGTTGCCCATCTCAAGGATCTGGCTCCAGCGATAACTGAACCAGCCGTTGCGTATCACCAGGCATTGCTGGTCGGTGGCGAACTGTCGCGCCACCGCTTCCATGCCGAATGTGCCGCTGCCCGGGACCACCGCAACAGCCTGGGCGTTGTAGACCTGTTTCAGGGTCGTGGAAATGTTCTTCATCACACCTTGAAAGGACTGCGACATGTGGTTGAGCGAGCGGTCGGTGTAGACCACGGAGTACTCGACCAGCCCCTCAGGATCGATACTGGGATATAGCTTTGACATGGGGTGACTCCTTTGGCAGAGATGTCAGTGGTATCGACCCTGCCCTAAGCCTTGGCAAATGACAAGATTGCTCGGGATTGAATGGCGACTTCTGTCGAGCGGCTGGCTGTTCCCCCTGAACTCTTTCACCACAGTGGGGATAGCATCATTTTTTGATCCGGCGTGATTGCCACGCAATCACGCTCGTTCAAGCCAGGCACGGGCAATTTCTTCGCGCGTGGCAAACCAGACACCGCCGTGTTGCTTGGCAAACTCGATAAATTGCTTGATCGCCCTTACCCGCCCGGGACGGCCCACCATACGTGGGTGCAGTCCAATCGACATCATGCGGGGTCCGTCAGCCGACTCCTCATAAAGGACCTCGAAGCTTTCTTTCATGTATTCGAAAAAGTCCGATGCCTGCGAAAGCCCCGGAGAATTCCAGTAGCGGAAATCGTTCACGTCGGCGGTGTAAGGCACCACCAAGTGACGCTTACCTTCAACCTCGACAAAGTAGGGAACGTCGTCGTTGTAGGCATCGGAATCGTAGAGAAAACCGCCCTCTTCCGCGACCAGCCGTCGGGTGTTGACGCTGGCGCCATAGCGGCAATACCAGCCCACAGGGCGTTTGCCACAGGTGCGCTCGAACGACTCGATTGCCAGGCGCATGTGCTCACGCTCCTGTTCTTCGGTCAGGCGAAACACTTCCTCCCAGCGATATCCGTGGCTGCAAATTTCATGACCACCGGCTACCGCCGCACGGGCGACATCGGGGTTCTGCTCAAACGCCACTGCGCAGGCATGAAACGTCGCCCGAACCGATTGCTGGTCGAGAATATCCAGAATTCGCCAGATTCCGACGCGGGAACCGTACTCGTACATCGATTCCATTGCCAGATTGCGGGTGCCGTCGGGTATGGCGTAACTGCCCCATTCGGTCATCGACTCCTGGTCCGGGTCGCCCATGGCCAGCGAACGCTCGGAACCTTCTTCGTAGTTGATGACGAGGCTGACGGCCAAACGCGCACCATTTGGCCAAGTGCCTTGAGGGCGTTTTTTACCGTAACCGATCAAATCGCGGGCAGGTGAAACCATCGGAATGTACTCCTGAAATTCTGACTATTGGATCAAGGGTAAAAACAGGGGTTTAACAGTCGATATCGTTCAACCGGTCATGACTCAGGGAACCCCACTCCCGAAACGCCAGCCCCATGGCCAGGGTTTGGGCAATGCAGAACGAAGCTGTGAGAGAACGAAAGCCCAGCAATTCGGCGTCGTTGACCTCAATCACCGTATCGGCCATCTGCCCGATAGGACTCAGAACGCTGTCAGTGATCGCCACCAGCGTCACACCCGCCTCCCGTGCCTGGCGACAGGCTTCAACGGTGTCATGGGCGTACGGCGGGAAGCTTATAGCTATCAACAAATCATCATCGGCTATGGCACTGACCTGCTCCGGCAACGTGCCGCCAGCACCGCTGATGTGCACGGTACGTTGACCAATGCGGCTCAATGCATAACTGAGGTACGCCGCCACCGGAAACGCGCGACGCATGCCGATCACGAAGGTGGTACGAGCCACTTGCAGATGGGCGATCGCGGCTTCGATATTGGCCTGTTCGCCGCCTTCAGCCAGGTGTTCCAGAGAAACGATGTTGGCCTGGCTGAACTCCCGCAAAATCCCGCCGACGTCACTCGGGTCCTCCAGCAACGTCTCACCGCCATAGTGCCGAATACGTTCGCTGTGGGTGTCGGCAACCTGTTGCAGCGGTGCGCGAAACAATCGTTGCAAGTCCTTGAAACCTGAAAACCCAAGGGCCTGAGCCAGCCGAATATAAGCGGAAGGCGCGATGCTTGAACGCTTACCCAGTTCGGCCACCGTATTGAGTGCAACCTCATGCGGGTTGTCGATCAGGAATCGTGCAGCATCGCGCAGGCGACCTGTCAGTTGTTCGTGCTGGGCCGCAATACTGTCACGCAGCTCTGCAAGGGTTTCAGGTAAGGCCATGATCAAGGCTCGTCAAAATGGAAGTGTGTACGCCGGTCAACGCAACGCATTGATGGTTTGATCCAGCGCCGTGATGAGGCGGTCGACTTCTTCCAGCGTGTTGTAATGCGCCAACGACACCCGCACTACCCCACCAAACTGGGCAAGCCCAAGGGCTTCGATAAGGCTCCGCGCATAGAAGTCACCAAAACGAATGCCGATCCGGTGCTCATCGACCCTGCGCACAACAAACTCCGAGCGAATGCCTTCAACCACGAAACTGATGGTTGGCACTCGATTGGGGGTATGCGCTTTGCCAATGATCCGAACACCCTCGCGCTGGCGCAAAAACGCCAGTAGACGCTCGGCGAGCAAATCTTCCTGCACCTCGAAGGCATCGAACGCAGCCTGCATGCACTGGCGCTCGCTGCCTTGTGCTCCAAGCCGGGTGCCGATGTCGAGCAAGTAGTCGGTAATGCCAATGCAGCCGAATGACAACTCGTAGTTGACGTTGCCCGGCTGCAATTTGTAAGGCACAACGTCCTGGCCGATGAAAAAGTGATTGAGGCTCGGCAACTCCAGCAACAAATTACGGCGCCCCCAGAGCACGGCAAAGTGCGGGCCGAACGTTTTATAGAAGCTATAGACGTAGAAATCGGCGTCGCTGGCCTGAACATCGACCAGACGGTGTGGCGCATAAGCGACGGCGTCCACGCACAGCTTGGCGCCCACCGCATGGACACGCCGCGCAACCTCGGCGACGGGATTGACCGAGCCGAGAATGTTCGAGGTGTGGGTCATCGCAACATAGCGGGTTTTGTCATTGAGCAAGACCTGCAGGTCATCGAGCTCCAGCTCACAACTGTCGAGATTGACCTGCCACACGCGCAAGGTCGCACCACGGCTTTCGCACAGTTTGACCCATGGGCCGATGTTGGCCTCGTGATCGCAATTGGTGACGATAATTTCATCACCCGGAACGATTGACGGGGCGATGGCGCGACACAAAATTTGCAACAAGTGGGTGGTCGAGCCGCCCATGATCACTTCTTCGGGATGTTCAGCATTGATCAACTGCATGACCGAGTGGCGCGCCTGCATCACTCGCTCGCCAGCGACAACGGAAGGCTGGTAAGAAGCGCCCAGTTGCACACTGTTGTTCAGCAGGTAATCACAGACCCGCCCAGCCACGGTGCCCAGTACCATCGAACCACCGGCGTTATCCATGTAGACATAACCATCGGCCAGTGCTGGAAATTGCTTGCGAACATAATCGATATCGAGAGGATTCACTCTACTTTCTCCAGCCTGAGTCAATGGTGCAAGATGGCCTGAAGGAACGCTTGTGTGCGAGGTTCCTTAGGTGCGGTAAAAAACGGTTCCGGGATGTTCTGCTCAACAATGCGTCCACTTTCCATGAAGATCACCCGGTCGGCGACCCGACGGGCAAAGCCCATTTCGTGAGTGACCACGACCATCGTGACGCCGGAGCGAGCAAGGTTCTGCATGACATCGAGGACCTCGCCAACCATTTCCGGGTCCAGTGCCGACGTCGGTTCGTCGAATAGAATTGCGCGAGGTTCCATGGCCATGGTGCGGGCAATAGCAACACGCTGCTGTTGGCCGCCAGACAATTGGCTCGGGTATTTGTGCGCGTGATCGCCCATACCGACCTTCACCAATAGCTCCTTGGCCCTGGCGTGCGCGTCACGCCGACTCAACCCGCGAACACGGATCGGCGCCAGCGACACATTGTCGAGCACAGTGAGGTGCGGATAGAGGTTGAAACTCTGAAACACCATGCCCACTTCACTACGGATGGCGCTCAGTCGCGGACCGTTTTCAACCCGCTCACCCCCTACACGAATATCGCCTTGTTGGTAGTCTTCAAGCAGATTGATGCAGCGAATCAAGGTCGATTTTCCCGAACCTGACGGGCCAAGAATGACCACCACTTCACCCTCTTCAACCTGCAGGTTGATATCGCTTAACGCCTTGAAGTTGCCGTAGTACTTGTCGAGTTTTTCAATGTCGATCAACGTGCTCATGCAGTTTTTCCTCCAGAGGCATTACGCCGCTCAACCCAGCTGACCATCTGCACCAACGGCAACAGCAGCAACAGGTACAGCAAGGCAGCCCCTACCAGCGGTGTCGGGTTGGCCGCCAGTGCCTGAGCCTGGGTGGCCTGCTTTAGCAAGTCAGGCATCGCAACCACCGAGGCAAGCGCGGTGTCTTTCATGACGTTGATGCAATTGCTGGTCATGGGCGGCATTACGATGCGAATGGCCTGCGGCAAAACGACGTCGCGCATGGTGTTGAAAAAGCTCATGCCCTGAGAAGCCGATGCTTCGAACTGGCCACGGGGAATGGCTTCGATGCCCGAACGAAAAATCTCCGCACTGTAGGCGCATGAGACCAAAGAGAGTGCACTGGCAGCAGCAGCAAAAGACGACAGTCGAATGCCGACAAAAGGCAGCGCGTAATAGATCAGCACCAGCAAAACCAGCAACGGAATGGAGCGCATGATATCGATGTAGATGCGCGCAAGTGCTCGAACAGGTGCGTAGGAGTACAACCGCAGCAACGCCAGCAAAAGCCCGCCCACCAAGCCCAGGGCAATACTCACCACCCCCAGCACAATGGTCACGCCCAGACCGCGCATCATCAGCGGAAGCGACTCGACGAGTACGTTCCAGTTAAAAAATGTCTGCAAAAGATCCATGGGATACCTCGGTCATTACAAGTGGCGAACAGGTGTCGCCACTTACATGCAGCATCGGCAGGGCTTACTTGAGGACCGCGGTCACTTTCATGGTGCTCGAATCCTTATCGGCTTCGGTGCCAAACCACTGTTTGTGGATCTTTCCAAGTGTGCCGTCTTCTTTCATCTTGCTGATGATGTCGTTGACCTGATCAGTCATTGCCCAGCCTTTGGCGTGCATCAGCGAGTAACGTTCACCGGTGGGAATACGCGCGACGATGGTGTATTGCGGCTTGTCCTTGATGTAGTAGAGCAGCGCCGGAATATCGCTGAGGTAGCCATCGATGCGCCCGGACGCCAGGTCAAGCATCGCTGGCGAAAGCCCTTCGTATCGCGAGACATCGGCGAACTTGTATTCGTCCTTGTGTTGGCCGATCCACATGTCGCCGGTCGAGCCGGTATCGACGCCAACCACTTTGCCGTTCATGTCGGTCAGGCTCTTGACCTTGGACGTGGTCAGTGCGGTGAGGGACTGATCACTGTCAAAGTAAGGCTGTGCGAAGGCAACCGATTCCAGGCGTTTCGGGGTGATGGTGATGGATGAGATAGCGATGTCAACACGCTTCGATTGCACGGCACTGAACAGGCCGTTGAAGGGAATATTGACGAACTCGACGCTTTTTCCGGCTCGTTTGGCGACCTCTTTTACGACATCAACTTCGAAGCCGACAAACTCACCTTTGGAATCCTGAAATTCCCAAGGCACGTTGCCCACGTTAGCACCTACGGTCCAGTCCGCGGCCCAGGCTGGCAGTGCAACTGCGGCGGTCATGAACAATCCCAACATCACTTTCGCTTTCATGTTTGCTCCCGATTGTTTGTTTTTTAGGTGCTAACAGCGGTTGATCTCGTACAACTAGGGACGAGAGTAAATCACTGGAGTATTTATTTCAATGCCTTTTATCTGTGGATTTTTTACTCCAAAATCGTCTTCAGCTTTCCTTAAACGTCACGTCCAAAAGGCTAGTTACGGTCAGAACCCTCGTAAATCATTGCGATACGGCTGTCGCGCTGGGTCTGCTTCCAGGGTTTAGCGTCGCGGAGCGAGTGAGGGAAAACGCCCTAACGGCCCGAAAACAAGGCGTCAGGCAAGACCATCTGACATGCGAAAAAATGCTGCTCTCCAATCGAAGGGCGCCTCGCTCCAGCCTCTCTTTAATAGACTTGAGGAACGATGAGTTCCGGTGGCGTCGGACTGCGGGAGTAATCCTCCTGTCTTACGCGTTGCGGTAGTTCGATCACCGGTAACTCTACTTCTTCATAGGGCATCTGCCCGAGCAGGTGGTGGATGCAGTTAAGTCTTGCTTTCTTCTTATCATCGGCTTGCACCACCCACCATGGCGCTTCGGCGATGTGGGTGCGTTCCAGCATTACTTCCTTGGCCTTGGTATAGGCTTCCCAGCGCCGACGGGACTCCAGATCCATTGGGCTGAGTTTCCACTGCTTGAGCGGGTCGTGAATGCGACTGAGAAAGCGCAGGTGCTGTTCCTGGTCGGAAATGGAGAACCAATATTTGATTAGCTGAATGCCGGAGCGTGCAAGCATTCTTTCGAACTCTGGCACAGTGCGGAAGAACTCTTCGTACTGATCGGCGTTGCAAAAACCCATCACCTGTTCGACGCCTGCGCGATTGTACCAACTACGGTCGAAGAGCACGATCTCACCCGCTGCCGGCAGGTGTGAGACGTAGCGCTGGAAGTACCACTGAGTACGTTCGCGGTCATTGGGTGCAGGCAACGCGGCAACTCGACACACGCGAGGATTGAGCCGTTGGGTAATGCGCTTGATGACACCACCTTTGCCCGCGGCATCACGACCTTCGAACAGAATGACTACTTTGTGGCCTGTCTTTACCACCCAGCTTTGCAGCTTCACCAATTCGCCTTGCAGGCGGAATAGTTCGCTGAAATAAACTCTTCGAGCTTCCTTCTCACTTCCTTCCTCTACCTGCTCATCGAACAGAGCATTCAGGTCAGTGCCGTCTTCGGATAATTCCAGTTCCAGCTCTTCGTCACTGTGATCAAGCAGCTCGCGGCGGATGCGCTGTATCAGTGTGTCTTCGGTTGATAGCATAGGAGCAACTCGCGTCGGGAAGGGCCTGACTCAGTGTTAGTCGTACTTGGTTACGAAGTAATTACAAAAACTTTTGCTTCAAAGCAGGCCCGTATCAAGGGCGGCTACGGGTGCAAGGCGATATCGAGCTGGCAGACAAGTCAATCAGCGAGATCTTGTGCCATCGGACTTTCATAAAGGCGTAACAAGATTGTTGCAGAGTTTCGGAGCCCGCTATCACAAGGAGTTCCTTCGATGAAAAATTTGATGAAGTCTGTTGCGCTCGCCATTACGGTTTCTCTTTGTGCAACCTCAGTGTCTTTCGCTGCTGAAAGCGTTCGACTGACAGGTTCCGGCGCCAGTTTTCCGGCTCCGATTTACCTCACTTGGTTCAAGGATTTCAGCAAGAAAACCGCTGGCGTCACCGTGGATTATCAATCCAAGGGCAGCGGTGCAGGTGTGCAGGACTTTTTGAACAAAACGGTCGATTTCGCCGCCAGCGACTCGGCGATGAAAGACGAGGACATCGCCAAGGTTGCCGAAGGCGCGCAGTTGCTGCCGATGACAGCGGGTGAAATCGTCCTGGCCTATAACCTGCCAGGCAGTCCTAAAGGGCTGAAATTGCCACGCGATGTTTACTCCAACATCTTCCTGGGCAAGATCACCCAATGGAATGACCCGCAGATCGTCGCGGCCAACCCGGAGCTGAAACTGCCTGCTACACCGATCACCGTTGTCGTGCGTGCAGATTCCAGCGGCACCACCGCGGTATTCACCAAGCACTTGGCGGCAATCAACCCGGCGTTCAAGCAGGAGTTAGGTGAAGGCAACACCGTCAACTGGCCAGCCAGCGACAAATTCATCAAATCGCCTAAAAACGATGGCGTGACCGCTACCGTACGTCAGACCCCGGGCGCCATTGGCTACATCGAGTACGGCTTCGCCAAGTTGGCCAAGGTCGACTTTGCCCAATTGCAGAACAAGGCCGGTCACTACGTTGTGCCGAATGCCGAGAGCGGTGCCGAAGCTCTGGCTGCGGTGAAGATGCCTGAAAGCCTGGTGGCCTGGCTGCCTGATCCGGATGGCGCCAAGTCCTACCCGATCACTTCCTACACCTGGATGATCTTCCGCAAGCAGAACGAAAGCCCGGCCAAGGCCAAAGCCATGCGTGAAATGGTTGAGTACAGCCTGACTGAAGGTCAGAAAATCGCCGATTCGATGGGCTACATCCCCCTGCCGCAATCGGTCGTCGATCAGGTTCGCAAAGCTTCCGCCAACATCCAGTGACGCTCGCGAGACCTCTCGGCGTGTGCTTCCAGCCTCGCCGAGAGCGTTCTCCCCTACGCCGGAATAGCCCATGAACAAGCCATTTGTCGTACCGGTCAATCCGGATTCCGCCTGCCGTCCACCGTCTGCAAAGGATTTTCTGGTTGATCGCACCTTCCGCGCACTGGCGCGCATCGGTGTGGTTCTCGTTCTGGCGCTGGTCTTTGCCTTGGTGTTCGAGGTGGGACGCAAAGCACTTCCAGGCATGGAGAAACACGGTTTTGACGTCCTTTTGGGAACCGTGTGGGACGTGAACCAGGGCAAGTACGGCATCCTGCCGGCCATTTGGGGCACGCTCTACAGCGCCTTCATCGCCTTGATGATCGCAGGCTTTTTCGGCGTCAGCATGGCGATTTTCCTGACCCAGGATTTCCTGCCCGCGAAACTGGCGGCCGTTTTTCGCACCATTGTCGAATTGCTCGCGGCCATTCCCAGCGTCGTTTATGGCCTGTGGGGCATCTACGTGGTGATCCCGGCCATTCGTCCCCTCACGGATTGGCTGAACAGTGAACTTGGCTGGATCCCCTTTTTCGGCACGACCTTGAGTGGCCCGGGGCTGTTACCTGCCGCGCTGGTGCTTGCCATCATGATTCTGCCGACCATTGCCGCTGTTTCGCAGGATGCCCTCACCGGCGTTCCGATGAAAACCAAGCAGGCGGCCTATGGCATGGGAACCACCCACTGGGAAGCGATTCTCAAGGTCATGGTGCCCTCCGCTGCCACCGGCATTTTTGGCTCGCTGGTGCTGGGTCTGGGTCGGGCCTTGGGTGAAACGATGGCCCTGGCCATGTTGGTAGGCAACTCGAACAACATTTCCCTTTCTCTGTTTGCACCCGCCAACACGCTCGCGGCCTTGTTGGCGCTGAACTTCCCCGAGGCGGGACCGACCGAGATCGAGGTGTTGATGTATGCAGCACTGGTCCTGATGCTGATCACCCTGATCGTGAACGTCATCGGCTCCATGATCATGGTCTATGCCCAGCGTGGTACTAAATGATGACTGACATCACTTCTTCGACAGCCGCTTTGCCCAGTCTGCAGCGCAAGTTTGAAGGACGCGCCCTGCGCAGCCTGGTGTTAACTACGCTGGTCTGGGCTGGCGCCCTGCTGGCCAGCGTGCCCCTGATTTCCGTGCTCTACATGCTGATCACACGTGGTGGTGCCCGCCTCAGCGTAGAGGTGTTCACCGAACTGCCGCCGACCGGCTTCGAGACGGGTGGCGGCTTCGGCAACGCGATGGCAGGCACCTTCGTTATGGTCGGTATCGCCGCTGCCATCGCGGTTCCGGTCGGCATCATGGCGGCCATCTTTCTGGCTGAGCTTGGGCCGGACAGCAAGCTGGCCAACGCCGCGCGCTTTGCCGCCAAGATGCTCACCGGATTGCCTTCGATTTTGGCGGGGGTTTTTGCCTACGCCCTGGTGGTGATGACCACGGGCACCTACTCGGCACCGGCAGGTGGCGTGGCGCTGGCAGTATTGATGCTGCCCATCGTTGTGCTGACGGCTGAAGAATCGATGAGGATGGTGCCCAAGATCATGAAGGATGCTGCCTACGGTATGGGCTGCACCCGATCGCAGGTGATCTGGAAAATCGTACTGCCTACCGGCCTGCCAGCGATCCTGACCGGCGTGATGCTGGCGGTGGCCCGTGCAGCCGGCGAAACCGCGCCGCTGTTGTTTACCGCCCTGTTCAGCAATTACTGGATCTACCACGACGGCAGCCTGGCGGTGATGAATCCGACCGCATCGCTCGCCGTACTGATCTACAACTTCTCCGGCATGCCGTTCGACAATCAGCTTGAGCTCGCATGGGCGGCCTCGCTGGTGTTGGTGATGATCGTGCTGATCGTGAATATCGTCAGCCGAATCTTCGGCAAGCCAAAGTTTTAAGAATGGGAGCACATAGTGTGAATGTATTATCTGCGCAAAAAGTTGCCCCGCTCGAGACACAGGTCCCTGTGGTCATGGACTGCAAGCTGGACAAGATTTTCTACGGCAATTTCATGGCGGTGCGTGACAGCCATGTGCCGATCGAAAAAAACAAGATCACCGGATTCATCGGTCCTTCGGGCTGCGGAAAGAGTACCGTACTGCGCAGCCTCAACCGGATGAATGACCTAGTCAAAGGCTTTCGCTTCGAGGGTCATGTGCATTTCCTCGGGCAAGACGTTTATGGCAAGGGCGTTGATCCCGTGGTCGTGCGCCGCTATATCGGGATGGTGTTTCAACAACCAAACCCGTTCTCGATGAGCATCTTCGATAACGTCGCTTTTGGCCTACGCCTCAATCGCTACCAGGGCGATCTGGGCGACCGCGTCAAGCACGCCCTGCAGGGCGCCGCGCTGTGGGATGAAGTCAAGGACAAGCTCAAGGTCAGCGGTCTGTCCCTCTCAGGGGGCCAGCAGCAACGACTCTGTATCGCCCGCGCCATCGCCACCGAACCGGAAGTCCTGTTGCTGGATGAGCCGTGCTCGGCACTCGACCCGATTGCCACCCGCCGCGTCGAGGAATTGATGGTCGAGTTGAAGAAGGATTACACCATCGCTCTGGTCACCCACAATATGCAGCAGGCGATCCGTGTCGCTGACACGACGGCATTTTTCTCGGTGGATATTTCACAGGGCACGCGTACCGGCTATCTGGTTGAGATGGGTCCCACGGCCCAGATATTCGACAATCCGCGCGAGCAAATGACCAGCGATTACATCAGCGGAAAATTCAGCTAGGCAAAAACCGTCCGGTCAGACCGAATGCAGCCAAGGGCCAAACGACATTGGCATGCATTTGGTCGTTTTACCTTCCCACCCCTCTTTCATCAGGATTGCCAATGTCTGCAAAGCGTCGTCTTGATTTGTCTGCGATTGAACGTGCGCTGCGTGAGGTGCAAAGTCGTTTTGCTGAGCTCAGCAGGCACTTCACCGAGCCACGAGATCCCTTGACGGACGAAGTGCTTCAGAACGTGCTTGATGGCTATGCCCTGATTGACGACTACATTGCACGTGGCGTCGACCTGTTTGATCTTCAGCAGTTGAATCTGATGCTGGAGATCAATGCCACGGTCCTGTGCGGTCGAGACCCGGCGCGCCGGCTGGAATTCGCTCAACACCTTGCTGCCACCGAGGAACACTTCTTCAACAACGTGGAGGGTGGAATCAAAGACTTGTTCAATTGGTACAGCGCGTATCGCAGTGAATCAGTCTGGAAGCGTGCCGCGGGTGTGTACGTGCGCATCCTGAGCAAGCCGCAATTGTTCATAGAAGGCAACAACCGCAGTGGGTCGCTCATCGTCAGCTATTTGCTCATGCGCGCAGGTTTACCGCCGTTCGTGCTGACGCTGGAAAACGCCGAGGGCTATTTCAACCCATCCTCAGTCATACGCAACTCCGCCAAGCATGGAATCAAGGCGCTGTACGAACTGCCCAAGATCAAGAAAAAATATGCAGCCTTCCTGGAAGAACAGGCGCCTGATCCAATGAAGTTTTTTCTCAAAGACAAGCCCTTGCCCGTCCATCAGGAAGGCCGTTGATGAGCTGGCATCCAATGCTCGCTAAATGCCGAACTTTCGGCAGCCGTGTATGGCAAGCCATCCAGTGTGCCATCCCGATGCCCGTGTTCAGGCGTCCGCGCATACGGATTTCGTTCGATATCGATGACACGCTGGCCTGCCAACTCCACCAGTGCGCAGTAGAGAAAAACCAGCTGCCGGCCTGTGTCCACCGTTGGCTGGGTGAGCCGTTGCGTATCGGAACACGCTCCCTGACCCGAGAGTTACGTCGCCAGGGCTGCAGTATCTGGGTCTACACGTCATCGGGTCGCACGCCTTCCTACATCCGGCGTTGGCTATTACTTTACGGTATCCGCGTCGACGGCGTGGTCAACAGTGTGCGGCATAACCATGCCCTGACGATGCATGGGCTGTCGAACTCCCCTTCGAAATTTCCGCCAGCATTCGATATCGACTTGCATGTCGATGATTCCGAAGGTGTGCAGATTGAAGGTCATGACCACGGTTTTCGCGTGGTTGTCGTACATCCGGAAGACGAGCGCTGGGCACAGAGAGTCTTGGATGCAGTAGCTGAACTCCAGGCGCAGCTAGCTTGGCAGCAACCGCTCAGACACAAGGCGCCAGCGCAACAACGCTCGGAAGTTTTTTCCTCCTGATTTTTAGTACATCTGAAATATTTAGATCGCTCGCTGAGCGATCACCAATTCACACTGGGCGTAGTTGAGCTCAATTGGAATCGATGAAAAAAACCAGTCAGCATTAGGCAGTCTTTGGCCTTCTGCCTGTATCTACAGTTTTTAAGAACGGTGTTAGATGCCGCTCCAGTACGAAGAGCCGGAACAAAAGCATAGGTTGTGAGCTCTCTTCGGCGTATTCAAAAAAGTCACGTACAAACAAAAACGCCGCTTATTGAGCGGCGTTTTTGCAGCAGGCAATGAAGCTCAGTTGTATGTTACGAGCCTTCGGCGTTACCGCTCCAGGGGCGGTCTCCATTCTCATCCTTGATGCGGGTCGGCAGGCCCATCACGTCCAGCGCCCTGAGGAACGGCATAGCCGGCAGCTCTTCGACGTTGGCCATGCGTTGCACGTCCCACTCGCCGCGGGCGACCAGCAGCGCTGCAGCCACTGGCGGCACGCCAGCCGTATAGGAAATGCCTTGGCTGTCGGTTTCTGCGTAGGCTTCTTCATGGTCGGCCACGTTGTAGATGAACACCTCGCGCGGCTGCCCATCTTTGGTGCCCTTGATCAGGTCGCCGATGCAGGTCTTGCCAGTGTAGCCAGGCGCCAGCGAGCTCGGGTCAGGCAGCACGGCCTTGACCACTTTCAGCGGCACGACTTCCAGGCCTTCGGCGGTCTTGACCGGTTGCTCGGAGAGCAAGCCAAGGTTCCTGAGTACGGTGAACACATTGATGTAGTGCTCGCCGAAGCTCATCCAGAAACGCACGTTGGGCACGTCGAGGTTTTTCGACAGCGAGTGCACTTCATCGTGGCCGGTCAGGTACAGGTTCTGCGCGCCTACGACCGGCAGGTCATCAGTACGCTTGACCTCGAACATAGTGTTGCTGGTCCACTGACTGTTCTGCCAGCTCCAGACCTGTCCGGTGAACTCGCGGAAATTGATTTCCGGGTCGAAATTGGTGGCGAAATACTTGCCATGGGAGCCGGCATTGACGTCGAGAATGTCGATCGAATCAATGCGGTCGAAATACTGTTGTTGTGCCAGCGCCGCATAGGCGTTGACCACACCCGGGTCGAAGCCCACACCGAGAATGGCGGTGATGTTCTTCTCTTGGCATTCCTGCAGGTGGTTCCACTCGTAGTTGCCATACCAGGGCGGCGTCTCGCAGATTTTGCCCGGTTCTTCGTGAATGGCGGTGTCCAGATAGGCCACGCCGGCATCGATGCAGGCGCGCAGCACCGACATGTTTAGGAAAGCGGAACCGACGTTGATGACGATCTGCGATCCGGTTTCGCGGATCAGCGCCTTGGTCGCTTCGACATCCAGGGCGTTCAGCGAGAATGCCTGGATTTCGGCGGGCTGTTTGAGGCTGCCCTTAGCCTTGACGCTGTCGATGATGGCCTGGCATTTGGAGATGTTGCGCGACGCGATAGCGATACGACCAAGTTCGTCGTTGTGCTGCGCGCACTTGTGGGCCACCACCTTGGCGACACCTCCTGCACCAATGATAAGAACGTTCTTTTTCAATTGCTTTACTTCTCCTTTATCTGTCCGTTTCAGGAAAGGCTGGACAGATAGTCTTCAAAATCGAATTGACGAACCACCTCGACGGTACCGTCGAGTTGTTTCACTGCGATGGACGGCATTTTCAGGCCGTTGAACCAGTTCTTCTTGACCATGGTGTAGCCCGCGGTATCGACGAACGACAGGCGGTCGCCGATGGCCAGCGGTTTATCAAACTGATACTCGCCGAAGATGTCCCCGGCCAGGCACGACTTGCCGCACACCATGTAGGTATGCTCGCCGTCGCTCGGCGCCAATTTGGCGTTGAGGCGGTAGATCAGCAGGTCCAGCAAGTGGGCTTCGATGGAGCTGTCCACCACCGCCAGGTGCTTGCCATTGTACAGGGTGTCGAGCACGGTCACTTCCAGCGAGGCACTGTTAGTGATCGCCGCTTCGCCCGGCTCCAGGTAAACCTGCACGCCATATTTTTGCGAGAAGGCCTTGAGCCGCGCGCAGAACGCGTCCAGCGCGTAGCCTTCGCCGGTGAAGTGAATGCCGCCGCCCAGGCTCACCCAGTTGACCTTGTGCAGCAGCTCGCCGAAGCGTTCTTCGATGGTGCACAGCATTTGGTCGAACAGGCCGAAATCGCCGTTCTCACAGTTGTTGTGGAACATGAAGCCAGAGATCTGATCGATCACGCCTTCGATCTTCACCGGGTCCCACTCGCCCAGCCGGCTGAACGGGCGCGCCGGGTCGGCCAGCAGGTAGTCGGAGCTGCTTACTTGCGGGTTGACCCGCAGGCCGCGGACCTTGCCTTGCGAGCGCTCGGCAAAGCGTTGCAGCTGGCTGATGGAGTTGAAGATGATCTTGTCGCTGTTGTCGAGCATCTCTTCGATCTCGTCATCGGCCCAAGCCACGCTGTAGGCGTGGGTCTCGCCTTCGAACTTCTGACGACCGAGCTTGAGCTCGTACAGGGACGACGAGGTGGTGCCGTCCATGTATTGTTGCATCAGGTCGAACACCGACCAGGTCGCGAAGCACTTGAGCGCCAGCAGGGCCTTGGCCCCCGACTGCTCGCGCACATAGGCGATCTTCTGCATGTTGACCAGCAGCTTCTGTTTGTCGATGAGGTAGTACGGCGTTTTGATCATTTCAAGGCCTCCTGCAAGGCCAGCCAAAAAAGGATAGGCATTGTGCCTTCGCTGACTACATATCGAAAGAGCTAGAAGGTACAGCTCACTGAGTCTATATATCCACGTGATTCGAGCGTCCAGAACGTGACTTACTACGACGCGTAACTCACGGATATAAAGGCGAATGCAAGCGAGGGCAGTCAGCTTTAGACAATAGACACTTCATGGCACCAAAAGCGCTTGGTCGATCTCAATAGATGGAATGGCTACTTCCTTGCGTTTACTGGCCAGCCAAATCCTTGTTTTGCTCACATCAAAAATTTGCCCCTGCTCCATCAGTGCCAACACGAGCGCATCGGAAACTCGATAGTGGCCACAGGCGGGACAATCTCTTTCCTCCCACGGGCCACGGCACCGAATGCGTTCAGCGACACCTGCACAAATAAGACAGCTCATGGGATCACCATTGTTTTTTTTCCAGTCTGTACCTATAAGTTGTTGGAAGGTGTAAACAATGAGCAATCGTTCATCGGGTTTATCGGAGCTCTTGGTTCTGATTTTACCAGTGAGCGTATCTTGGAGCAGACGATGTCATTATCTCCCTATGGACCAGGCGCCGGGGATCGGAAAATGGATCTGTGGATACGTTTTTTGATGCAGCGGCTACTGGAGCGACCGCCAGTAGCAAAAGCTAAACGTATGGCTGCGTTGTGCAGCAATTTTGCTTGCTGGTAAGTTTTATGAGTGAGCGCAAGCTTTCCTTCAAAGTGAATCGAGAAACTCATTCAGTCCGCTGCTGGCCGCTTGAATCCACATGCCAATAGCGGTCATTGGAATGCAAGTCTAACAACAGTTTGTAGTCGTTTTCACTGAATCCAAGCTCACTGCCTTGTCTTCACTGTGACAAACATTTTGATGCGGTCGTGAATCTCTTGGAGTGCATGGCGGAAAGGCTCATGTTTCTCACTGGTCGTCGGGTCCTCAAAACACCACACGATCACCTCACCGGAGGACGGCATCCGTGAAGCGTCTTCCGAGGATTTATCACACAGTGTGATCACGTAGTGAAACTGCTGCCCGTCAAATTCATTAATCGATTTGCTACGCAGACCGTTGGTCTCTATGCCGATATGTTCGAGAGATTCTACGGTTCGAGGATCAACCTCACCGGGCTCAAGGCCAGCGCTGAAAGCTTCGAAGCTTGAAGAGTCAGTGTGGCGAAGCATAGCCTCGGCCAGCAACGAACGGACGTCATTTTTAGCGCAGACAAACAGCACCCGAATTTTGTCAGCCATTTCTTTCTCCTCGCTCGAACAGTGATCCGAGAAAACGCCCTGTTCAGTTAAGCAGCGTTTTGATCGCCCACCTTCAAGTCGATAGAATGCATTATTTCCAGATCTTTCAATTCTCGGCAGCCGCCGGCCGTAACAGTAGCGTTCACTCAGTTGCCGCCTCCAGCACATGCAAGAGATCAACGAACTGGCCTGTCAGCTTGTGATGCCTGTCGAGGTAGATCAAGGGCAAGCACCGCTCATGAGATTCACGCATCTTGACCGAGCTGCTGAGATACACCGGAAGAATCGGCAGCCCTTCCCCGATGAGTTCCTCGACCAGATTGCGGTGAACGCCAGTGGTGCTGACGTAGTGATTGATGACAATTCCTTCAACGGCCAGTGATTCATTATGGTCAGCCTGAAGTTCGGTTTCCTGTGCCAGCACCTGGTACAACGCTTGGCGAGCGAAGGTATCGCAATCAAATGGAATCAAAACCGCATCGGCGGCGATGAGCGCACTGAACGCATAGAAATTCATCGCCGGCGGCGTATCGATGTAAATCCGGTCGTAGTCTTGTGAAATGTCATCCAACAGCCGGCGCAGCTTGTTTATCTTGAACTTCGCTTCCAGCTTGGGCTGTAAATCCGAAAGCTCGTGGCTGGCAGTGATGAGGTGAAGATTGTCGTAGGGTGTCTCAACGATATGAGCGCGACATTTTTTGGCTGCCGGCCCAGAAGACAGCGTTTGCTTGAAAAAGTCCGCAATACCCACCGAAATATCATCCCCGGTCAGGCCGGTGAGGTAATACGTGGAGTTGGCCTGGGCGTCCAGGTCGACAACCAGCGTCCGGTACACACCGCAGTAGCGGCGCCGCTCAATGCCGTTGTCCTGTGAGTTAGCAGCGGATTTGGCACCGACCAGGACCTTGCAAGAGATTCCGAGCTGACCGCTAGAAGCCGCGGCCGACGGATCTTTCGAGGGTTCAGCGGCACTCAATCGGTGCCAACTACCTGCAAAATGGTTTGTCACCAAAACAGCAAGAAGTCGGGTGAATTTGCGGTCTGTTTGGCACTGCGGTTGGGGCCCAAAAACGTCGAATTTGGAGGTATAGGTCAGGCTCTCGGACGCGATGGTTTGATTCCAAATCGGCCCCTGGGCCTTGTGATCAAAGGGTCGTCAGAAGGCCCACAGCCCGTCAGCAATCAATTCGAATAGGATGCGCCCTCCCCGCGCTCTGTTCCGTTTCCCTAGCGCACAATCGGAAGTCCGGCTTTCGCTGCTTCCGTTTGTCTTCAAAGGCACGGCCCGCGTGACGTACAGCCGGTTTCGCTGATTTAGGATGGTGACCTTTAAGAACGAAGAATCGGAACTGAGCTTCCAGGGTTTAGCGCCGCGGAGCCCTGAGGAAAAACGCCCTAATCGCCCGGAAACAGTGCGCTTTCCAAGGCTATCTGACATGCGAAAAAGCTGAGAAAGGAAGAGAATTATCAAACAGGATTGGTGCCAAAGGCAGCGCGAAAAAGGGCCAAAAACGGCGTGAACTCACACTTTGTATCAGCCAAAGATTCCACCCAGAGCCAGTCGTTTTGTAGGGGTAAAAACGATAAAAAATAAAAAAGGGTCGCGAGATAAAATCTCGCAACCCTTTGAATTATATGGTCGGGACGGAGTGATTCGAACACTCTACCCCTAGCCCCCCATAAAGGTGATTTATAATCCAGCAACGTCCTTCAAGATCCAAGACACTTGCCTAAAACCCCGTATTTATTGACTTTACTTGCTTACACTGTCCATTGGCATCCGTTAACATCCCCCTAAAGCGCATCTCAATTCACTACCAATTCACTACCAAGAGTAAGTGCATGGCCAACATTACAGATAGGGCAATGAAGGCCAAGCC
>NZ_JAUHUK010000031.1:0-50045 GCF_030417915.1 Pseudomonas sp. C32
AAAAAAAAGCCCGATCTCGCTAAAGCGTTCAATCGGGCGGGAGCACTCAGGAGCAACAAGTGCGAAGGGAGGTTCGATGCGCGTGCAGCCTTGAAGGGTTGCGCCAGGTCACTAGACCATGCAGCGATTATCTGGCGATTAACGGGTCAGGCCACCTGGGCAAGCTTGGCGTTCGCCTGGTTCAGGCCTTTCTCCTGGAAGTCGCCACCCAGGTTCATGCCTTCGGCGTGAATGAACGTCACGTCGTGAATCCCGATGAAGCCCATGACCTGGCGCAGATACGGTTCCTGGTGATCGGCCGTGCTGCCGGCATAGATCCCGCCACGAGCCGTCAACACATAGGCGCGCTTGCCGCTGAGCAGGCCTTGGGGACCGGTTTCGGTGTACTTGAAGGTCACACCGGCACGCAGCACGTGGTCGAGCCAGGCTTTCAGGGTGCTGGGAATCGCAAAGTTGTACATCGGCGCAGCCATCACCAGCACATCGGCGGCGAGCAATTCATCGGTCAAGTGGTTGGAGCGTTCCAGAGAGACCTGTTCGATGTCATTGCGCTGCTCGGCGGGCTTCATCCAGCCACCCAGCAGGTTGATGTCCAGGTGCGGTACCGGATTGACGGCCAGGTCACGCACTGTGATCTGGTCGTTCGGGTGGGAGGCTTGCCACTGCTTGATGAAGGTCTGGGTCAGCTGACGGGAAACCGAGTCTTGCTGACGGGCACTGCTTTCGATGATCAGAACGCGGGACATTGGATGTAGCCTCCATCTGAGAATGCTGTAGGTCGATGGAGTGAAGGTTAAACAGAGTCGTATCGATGAAAAAGCGCAAATAACTGCTATAACCCATCAATAAATTCGTTTATAAGAAAACCCTGTCCTCTGCCCTTTGCAGGAGCGAGCTTGCTCGCGAGGGTGTAGCAGACACGGTGATATCGATTAACCACCGCATCGCGAGCGAGCTCCCGCACAGGGCTCTATTTCGGGGCGCAGGTCAGCTCGATACGCAGTTTGATGATGTTGCGGCTGAATTTGGCGGTGGCGGATTTATGTTTGCCGGCCGGGACCTCGAATTTACGTGTGCGCGGAGCTTCCGGACCATTACTGAAAACTGCCTTGCAGCTCGCATCGACATCGCCGTAGTTGGCCACTCGAATGGAGCCAATATCGCTATCGGTATCGAAGGTTTCGAAGTCGATTTTCATGTCGTTGAGGTTTTTCTTCACATCGATCGGATAGGCAAACGCGGTCAGCGGCAACATCGCCAGCAGCACACAACAGATTTTCTTCATTCGGCAGCCTCCAGTAAGGGCTGCCAGCTTAGGACAAGAGGAGCTCAACATGAAAGCGCCCCGCGTGACCCTTGATCAATGGCGAACGCTTCAGGCCGTGGTCGATCACGGCGGCTTCGCCCAGGCCGCCGAGGCGCTGCACCGTTCGCAATCGTCGGTCAGCTACACCGTGGCGCGCATGCAGGATCAGCTCGGCGTGCCGCTGTTGCGCATCGATGGGCGCAAAGCGGTACTGACCGAGGCCGGCGGCGTGTTGTTGCGCCGCTCCCGGCAACTGGTGAAACAGGCCAGTCAGCTGGAGGACCTCGCCCACCACATGGAGCAAGGCTGGGAGGCCGAAGTGCGTCTGGT
This sequence comes from Pseudomonas sp. C32, assembly GCF_030417915.1. Classification (NCBI taxonomy): domain Bacteria; kingdom Pseudomonadati; phylum Pseudomonadota; class Gammaproteobacteria; order Pseudomonadales; family Pseudomonadaceae; genus Pseudomonas; species Pseudomonas sp. C32. The sequence goes on from NZ_JAUHUK010000031.1 coordinate 1,637, forward strand.
GGTCGATGCCGCCTACCCGAGCGCCCGCCTCGTGCGCGCGCTGACGGCCTTCATGCCGCAAAGCCGTGGCTGCCGCGTGCGTCTGCGTGAAGAAGTGCTGTCGGGCGTGGAGGAAGTGCTGCTCGAAGGCGTGGCCGACCTGGCCATCACGGGTTTCAGCATTCCCGGTTATCTGGGTGCGGAATTGAGCGACGTCGAATTCGTGGCGGTGGCCCACCCGGAGCATCCCCTGCACCGCCTCAACCGCGAGCTGAATTTCCAGGACCTGGAAAGCCAGATGCAAGTGGTGATCCGCGACTCGGGCCGCCAGCAACCTCGGGACGTCGGCTGGCTCGGTGCCGAACAGCGCTGGACCGTCGGCAGCCTGGCCACCGCCGCGACGTTCGTCAGCAGCGGTCTGGGGTTTGCCTGGCTGCCTCGGCACATGATCGAGCGGGAACTCAAGGAAGGGACGCTCAAGCTGCTACCGTTGGATCAGGGCGGAAGCCGCAACCCGAGCTTCTACCTGTATTCAAACAAGGACAAACCGCTGGGGCCGGCCACGCAAATTCTCATCGAACTGCTGCGCACCTTCGACACCGCGCCGCTGGATGCACCGTTTGCCGCCCCTGAACAAGCCTGACACGGAGTGTATGCATGGCCTATTTCGAACACGAAGGTTGCAACCTGCACTATGAGGAATACGGCCACGGCGCGCCGCTGCTGCTGGTCCATGGGCTGGGTTCCAGCACGCTGGACTGGGAAAAACAGATCCCGGCGCTTTCAAGCCGCTATCGGGTCATCGTCCCGGATGTACGCGGCCACGGTCGCTCGGACAAACCCCGGGAGCGCTACAGCATTGCCGGGTTCAGCGCAGATATGATCGCGCTGATGGAGCATCTGAACCTTGGTCCGACACATTATGTAGGCTTGTCGATGGGTGGCATGATCGGCTTTCAACTGGGCGCGGATCAGCCGCAACTGCTCAAAAGCCTGTGCATCGTCAACAGCGCGCCCGAGGTCAAACTGCGCACCCGCGACGACTACTGGCAGTGGTTCAAGCGCTGGAGCCTTATGCATGTGCTGAGCCTGGGCACCATCGGCAAAGCACTGGGCAGCAAGCTGTTCCCGAAACCCGAGCAGGCCGATTTGCGACAAAAGATGGCCGAACGCTGGGCAAAAAACGACAAACATGCTTATCTCGCCAGCTTCAATGCCATCGTGGGCTGGGGGGTTCAGGAACGACTTTCGAAGGTATCCTGTCCAACGCTCATCGTCAGCGCCGACCGTGATTACACACCGGTTTCGCTGAAGGAAAACTACGTAAAACTGCTGCCTGATGCGCGGCTGGCGGTGATCGCCGATTCACGCCACGCCACACCATTGGATCAGCCGGAAGCATTCAACCAGACGCTGCTCGAGTTCCTCACCGCAGTCGACACCACCACTCAGGATCATTGACCCATGCTGAAAAAAATCGCCCTCGCCGCTGGCTCCGTTCTGTTTGCCGCCAACCTGATGGCCGCGACGCCTGCAACAGCGCCGCACGTTCTGCTGGAGACCACCAACGGCCAGATCGAAATCGAACTGGACGCGGTCAAGGCCCCGATCAGTACCAAGAACTTCCTTGAGTACGTCGACAAAGGCTTCTACAACAACACGATTTTCCACCGTGTGATCCCGGGCTTCATGGTCCAGGGCGGCGGTTTCACGCAACAGATGCAGCAAAAAGACACCAACGCACCGATCAAGAACGAATCGAAAAACGGCCTGCACAACGTGCGCGGCACCTTGTCCATGGCCCGTACCTCGGTGCCTGATTCGGCCACCAGCCAGTTCTTCATCAACGTCAAGGACAACGACTTCCTCGACCAGGGTGATGGCTACGCGGTATTCGGCAAAGTGGTCAAAGGCATGGACGTGGTGGACATCATCGTCAACTCGCCAACCACCACGCGTGGCGGCATGAAAGACGTACCGGCCGACCCGGTATTCATCAAGTCGGCCAAGCGCATCGACTGAGACTAAGCTGGACAAGGACGTCCGAGCCGTTGCCGGTGCTGCCGGCAACGCTCAAACCGTTTAAAGGAGAGCCCCTTTGTGGGCGAAAAAACAATGCTTTATCGCCGCTTTGAAAAACTGATCGATATTTTCCGTGATGCACCGACGGCGTCCCCGCCGGACCGGGTCTTCCCTTTTTATACCTATTACCTCAAGCAGGTGTGGCCAAGCTTTGCCGCCCTGTTGATCGTCGGACTGTTCGGTGCCTTGATCGAAGTGGCGCTGTTCAGCTACCTGAGCCGCATCATCGACCTGGCCCAGGGCGAGCCGAACGTCAATCTGTTCAAGGAGCATGGCCTGGAACTGGCGTGGATGGTGGTCGTGGCACTGGTCCTGCGCCCGATTTTTGTCGGCCTGCATGACCTGCTGGTGCACCAGACCCTGAGCCCCAGCATGACCAGCATGATCCGCTGGCAGAACCACAGCTACGTGCTCAAACAGAGCCTGAACTTTTTCCAGAACGACTTCGCCGGGCGCATCGCCCAACGCATCATGCAGACCGGCAACTCACTGCGCGATTCCGCCGTGCAGGCCGTGGACGCACTGTGGCATGTGCTCATCTACGCCATCAGCTCGCTGGTGCTGTTCGCCGAAGCCGACTGGCGCCTGATGATCCCGTTGCTGACGTGGATCATCGCCTTCATCGGCGCGCTCTATTACTTCGTGCCACGGGTCAAGGACCGCTCGGTGCTGGCGTCCGACGCGCGCTCCAAACTCATGGGACGGATTGTCGACGGCTACACCAACATCACGACCCTGAAGCTGTTCGCCCACACCAATTTCGAACAGCAATACGCCCGCGAAGCCATCAGGGAACAAACCGAGAAAGCCCAAATGGCCGGCCGTGTCGTCACCAGCATGGACGTGGTCATCACCAGCATCAACGGCCTGCTGATCGTCTGCACCACCGGTCTGGCCCTGTGGCTGTGGACGCAGTCGCTGATCACCGTGGGCGCGATTGCCCTGGCCACGGGCCTGGTGATCCGGATCGTCAACATGTCCGGCTGGATCATGTGGGTGGTGACCGGCATTTTCGAAAACATCGGCATGGTCCAGGACGGCTTGCAGAGCATTTCGCAACCGGTGTCCGTCACCGACCGCGATCAAGCCAAACCCTTGGCCGTGGCCCGTGGTGAAGTGCGCTTCGAACACGTGGATTTCCACTACGGCAAGCAGAGCGGGATCATTGGTGGTCTCAACCTGAACATCAAACCCGGCGAAAAAATCGGCCTGATCGGTCCGTCCGGCGCGGGCAAATCGACCTTGGTGAACCTGCTGTTGCGCCTCTATGACGTTGAAGGCGGACGCATCCTCATCGATGGCCAGAACATTGCCGACGTCAGCCAGGAAAGCCTGCGCGAACGCATCGGCATGATCACCCAGGACACGTCGCTGCTGCACCGCTCGATCCGCGACAACTTGCTGTACGGCAAACCCGATGCCACCGACGCCGAACTCTGGGAAGCCGTGCATAAAGCCCGGGCCGACGGGTTCATCCCGTCGCTGTCGGACGCCGAAGGCCGTACCGGTTTCGATGCCCACGTCGGTGAGCGCGGGGTGAAACTTTCCGGCGGTCAGCGCCAGCGCATCGCCATCGCCCGGGTGCTGCTCAAGGATGCGCCCATCCTGATCATGGACGAGGCGACCTCGGCGCTGGATTCGGAAGTTGAAGCGGCGATCCAGGAAAGCCTCGAAACCCTGATGCAGGGCAAAACCGTGATCGCCATCGCCCACCGTCTCTCGACCATCGCCCGGATGGATCGGTTGGTGGTACTGGAAAACGGCAAGATCGCAGAGACCGGCAGCCACGCCGAACTGCTGGCCCACGGCGGTTTGTATGCACGGTTGTGGCAACACCAGACGGGTGGGTTTGTCGGGATCGACTGATCCAGCGAGCACCACGCTTTCCCTGTAGGAGCGAGCTTGCTCGCGATGATGGAGTGTCGGTCGACATCAGTTCGTCTGATTCACCGCCATCGCGAGCACCCTCGCTCGCTCCCACAGGGGAGCCAGTAAAGACAATCGTGCACAAAAAAAACCGCCAGAACCTGTCAAAAACGGGCTCTCGCAGTTCTTAGCACGTGGAAATCTCAAAAAACCGTGCTGTACTCACTTCAACGTTCTGGAGATGGTTCTGCGGTCCATCGGCTGGATGCACAAGGCAGCATAATTTCGATAAGGCACTTTCTCATGTCTCTGTTCAAACGTTCCGCTACAGAGTTGGTAGGTACATTCTGGCTGGTGCTGGGTGGTTGCGGCAGTGCGGTGCTGGCCGCGGCTTTTCCGGACGTGGGGATCGGCCTGCTGGGGGTTTCCTTCGCGTTCGGCCTGACCGTGCTGACCATGGCGTTTGCCATCGGCCATATCTCCGGTTGCCACCTCAACCCGGCGGTGTCGTTGGGCCTGGTGGTCGGCGGACGTTTTCCGGCCAAAGAACTGCCCGCCTACATCATCGCCCAGGTGATTGGCGCAGTGATCGCAGCGGCCCTGTTGTACTTCATTGCCAGTGGCAAACCCGGTTTTGAACTGGCCTCGGGCCTGGCGTCCAACGGCTACGGCGAACACTCGCCTGGCGGATACTCGATGGCGGCGGGGTTTGTCACTGAACTGGTGATGACCGCGATGTTCATCCTGATCATCCTCGGTGCCACCGACAAACGCGCCCCGGCAGGACTGGCTCCGATTGCCATCGGCCTGGGCCTGACCCTGATTCACCTGATCTCGATCCCGGTGACCAACACCTCAGTCAACCCGGCGCGCAGCACCGGCCCGGCACTGATCGTCGGCGGTTGGGCGATCCAACAACTCTGGTTGTTCTGGGTCGCGCCGTTGCTCGGTGCGGTGGTCGGCGGTGTGCTTTATCGCTGGCTGGGTAAAGAAGAGAACTGACCGGTAACTGGATCAGCCTTGCCGATAAGGCAGGGCTGATCTCGCTTCTTCTGCGTAACCCAGTACGCCAAGCCGCTCCTGTTCCAGAAAATCCTTCACCGCCGCTTTCAAACCCGGATGCCGCACGTAGTGCCAGGAATGCGTAATGACGGGCTCGAAGCCGCGAATCAACTTGTGCTCCCCTTGCGCCCCGGCATCAAAGCGCTGGAAACCGTTGGCAATCGCATAGTCCATACCCTGATAGAAACAGGTCTCGAAATGCAGGCGATCGTACTCCGCCAGGCATCCCCAGTAGCGTCCGTAAAAGCTGTCGCCCCCCACCAGACTGAACGCCATCGCCACCGGGCGTGAGCCTTGCCTGGCCAGCACCACACGAATCGATTCCGGCATGCGCTCGGCCAACAGGCTGAAAAAGTCGCGGGTCAGATAAGGTGCTTGCCGACGCACCGCGTACGTATTGGCGTAACAGGCGTAAACAAAATCCCACTGCGCCTCGCTCAGTTCTCGGCCTTCGAGCCATTCAAAATCGATGCCCTGCCCCGCTACCTGCTCGCGTTCCTTGCGCATCTGTTTGCGCTTGCGCGAACTCAATACATCGAGAAAATCCTGAAAATCCCGATAACCGCGGTTCTGCCAGTGGTACTGGCAGCCGATGCGCTGCAGCCAACCTGGCTGTTCACTCAAGGCAGCGTCGGTGAACGGGTCGGTGAAATTGATGTGGGCGCTGGAGAGTTGTTCGATTTCGAGGTAGCCCGGCAGGCTTTTGAGTAGTTCAAAACCGTCCTCAATAGTGGCCGCCAGCAAACGCGGCCCACTCACCGGACTGAACGGTACGGCGCTCAGAAACTTGGGGTAGTAGTCGATGCCGGCACGTTCACAGGCATCGGCCCAGGCGTGATCGAACACGTATTCGCCGTAAGAGTGCCATTTACGGTAACCGGGCAGCGCGGCGATCAGGCGATCACCTTCTATGTGCAGCAAATGCTCGGGCTGCCAACCGGAATGGGGACCGACACTGCCACTGTCTTCGAGTGCGCTCAGAAAGGCATGGCGCAGAAAAGGCTGCGTCTCGGGCACCAGCGCATCCCACGTCTGCGGGGCGATTTCTGACAGTTTTTGCAGGCGTTGCAACGGCATCACCGTCCTCACTCTTTTATGGCGTGAAAGCCTCGCGAGTATCGCTTATCGCTCCCCTTTTCACACGGGCATTCGGCCGACAAGGCTCTAACTCAATAGTTCAGGGTGACTTCGTATCGTCACCGACATGACATCACATTGCCACTGCCTTGTAATAAACCATCGCGATACTGGCGCCAGTTTTTAGAGCGTCGGGTTCTAACCCGGCCACTGTTTTCCGTCCATCAATGGTCGGTTGTGCCCTGGATGGCTCAGTCATCCACTCTCATCTTCGGAGATTGATATGCGTCTTGCTTCCACGAAAACTGCGGCGGCCCTCTGCGGCAGCCTGATGCTGGCCATGAGTGTTTCGGCCAACGCCGCAGTCGACGCCAAACTGCTCGACATGCTCAAGGCTAACGGCTCGATTACCAACGCGCAGTACAGCGAACTGCAGGCCGAACTGGCCCGGGATCAGAAAGATCAGCAAATTGCCCGTCAGGCTCAACAAGAGACCAACGAGCAAATCACCGCGACCGCGAAGAAAACCGAAGCCCTGAGCACCTTCGACCAGAAACTGGCGTGGGCTGCCAAGACCCAATTCAAGGGCGACATGCGTTTCCGTCAGGAATCTATCGAGAACAACGACGCGCCCAACAACAAAGACAAGAACCGTCAGCGTATTCGTGCCCGCCTGGGTGCCTACAGCGAAATCAACCCGCAAGTCGACACCGGTATTCGTATTGCCACTGGCAGCAACGACGACGCTCGCTCCACCAACCAGGACTTGGACAACTACTTTAACAAGAAGGAGATTTGGCTGGACCTGGGTTACATCGACTACCACCCCGACGCCATCAAGAACCTGCACCTCGTTGGCGGCAAGATGCCGCAGCAATGGGTGAGCATGGGCGACATCATCTGGGATAGCGACGTCAACCCGGAAGGACTGGCAGTCACTTACAAGTACCCGCTGGGCGGCAGCACCGAGCTGTTCGGTAGCGCTGGTCACTACACCCTCAAGGACAACGTCGACGGCGAAGGCGTGCAATTCAAAAATGACCTGCGTCTTTACGCAGGTCAGTTGGGTGGGCGCTTCGCTCTCACTGACAACCTGAAAATGACCCTGGGCGGCAGTCTCTACGCCTACGACAACGATGAAGACAGCGCTTGCCCTACCTCCGGCAGCACCACTGCGCCGTGTGCGCTGGCCGTCAATGGCAACAGCCCGGGCGAAGAATTCAACTTGTACGAAGGTTTCGGTCAGTTGGACATCGGCGGTCTGCCAATGCCGCTGTCGCTGTACGGTCAGTACGTCAACAACACCGACGCCAGTAATGACCAGGACACTGCTTGGTTGGCCGGGGTCAAGACCAAGTTCTACGGCGTTGCACTGGACTACAACTACCGTGATGTACAACGTAACGCGGTGGTCGGCGCCTTCACCGACTCTGACTTCGCCTACGGTTACACTGGTTCGCGCGGCAGCAAGTTGAAAGCGAGCTACGAGTTGGACAAGAACTTCACCCTCGGCGCCACGTACTTCATGGCTAACTCTGACTACACCAACGCCAGCACCAACAAGAAAGATTCTGACATCAACACCCTGCAACTGGATGCTGAAGCGAAGTTCTGATTCACCGCGCCATACGACTCCAGCAAGGATGCCTGAGCCCGTTTTACAGCCTCGCGTTGATGTATCGGTCCCCATCATCCGCCGATACTTCAACGCTGGGCTTTTTGTTTTTCAAAGCCTGGAAAACCGGACATTTGTGGCGAGCGAGCTTGCTCGCGCTGGACTGCGAAGCGGTCCCGAAAGCAGCCATCGCAGACTGTCGGACACACCGCACCGCTGTATTGCGACGACTGCGTCGTCGAACGGGGGCAAGCCCCCTCGCCACAAAACTCTCACCGCCACAAAACACGCGATCTTTTCAGTTACAGCAACACAATCAACGCTTGCGCAGCAACACGCTACCAATCGAATACCCGGCGCCGAACGAGCTCAGTACCGCCAGCGAGCCGGCAGCCAGATCGTCCTGGTTCTTGTGGAATGCAATCACGGAGCCTGCGGAGCTGGTGTTGGCGTACGTGTCGAGAATCACCGGCGCTTCCTGTTCGGTCGCATCGCGGCCGAGCAGTTTCTTGACGATCAGGTGGTTCATGCTCAGGTTGGCCTGGTGCAGCCAGAAGCGCGTCACGTCGCTGATGTTGAGCTGGTTTTCTTCCAGGTGCGTAGCGATCAGCTCGGCCACCATCGGGCAAACATCGCGGAACACCTTGCGGCCTTCCTGCACGAACAATTTGTCCTTGGCACCGATGCCCTCTTCCGCCGCGCGGTTGAGGAAGCCGAAGTTGTTGCGGATGTTGTTGGAGAACTTGGTCAGCAATTTGGTGCTGACGATGTCGAACTGGTGCTTGGACGTCGCCAGATCGGCACGTTCGATGATCACGGCGGTGGCGGCGTCACCGAAGATGAAGTGGCTGTCGCGGTCGCGGAAGTTCAGGTGACCGGTGCAGACTTCCGGGTTGACCATCAGGATCGCCCGGGCCTGGCCCAGTTGCACGCTGTTGGCAGCGGTCTGGATGCCGAAGGTCGCCGAGGAGCACGCCACGTTCATGTCGAAACCGAAACCCTGGATGCCCAGCGCTTCCTGGACTTCGATGGCAATGGCCGGGTAGGCGCGTTGCAGGTTGGAGCAGGCGACGATCACGCCGTCGATGTCCGCGGCGGTCTTGCCGGCGCGTTGCAGGGCTTGCTCGGCAGCGCCGATGGCCATCTGGCAAAGCACCGACCATTCGTCGTTGGAACGCTCCGGCAAGCGCGGTGCCATGCGTTGCGGATCGAGGATGCCTTCCTTGTCCATGACAAAGCGGCTCTTGATGCCGGACGCTTTTTCGATGAAGGCTGCGCTGGATTCGGTCAACGCGTCGACTTCACCGCGCGCAATGGCGTCGGCGTTATCGGCGTTGAATTGCGCCACATAAGTATTGAAAGACTGCACCAGCTCTTCGTTGGAGATGCTGTTGGCCGGGGTGTACAGGCCGGTGCCGCTGATGACGACGTTATGCATGGTCGTGTCTCTAATAATCTGTTCAGGCAGAAAGCATTGGCACCGACGTACCAACACACAAGGGGTCTATTCCCATCCGGGGAGGCAAACCTGGCATCACTTTATCCGTCCTGCTCACGGCGCGAAGGCTCAAAACCGCGGGGTCGGCATTTATAGGCGCGAAGTTTGCCATAAACCTTGGGTTTTCGCCCTATTTGCGAGATGACTTGACCTCAAACGGCGTTTCGGAATGGGGATGACCTGTAGGAGCCGGCTTGCTGGCGAAAGCGCCTTGAAGAACGCCATCGCCAGCAAGCCGGCTCCTACAGGGGGCCGTTTCAGGGTTCGACCTGGGTCCACTGCTTGTTCAGGCGCTTGTCGGAGATCGGGACCTTGGTCCCCAATTGCTGGGCGAACAATGAAACCCGGTACTCCTCGAGCCACCAGCGATACAGCTCCAGCTGCGGATCGCGCTTGCCTTCCTGGGCATGCTTGTTGGCGCGGGTCTGGTATTGCGTCCACAGGCCGGACAATTCGCCGCTCCAGACCCGATCCCGCTGTACCTGGGCGCCGATTTTTTCGAAGCGTTGTTCGATCGCCTTGAGATAACGCGGCAGTTCCTTGAGCCACTGCATCGGCGTTTCCCGGACAAACCCCGGGTACACCAGATGACTGAGCTGTTGCTTGATGTCGTTCAGGGCCACGGCTTGGGCGAGGTCGATCTTGCCCTTGAAGCGTTTTTGCAGGCCATGCCAGAGCTTGAGGATTTCCAGGGTCAACTTCGCCACGCGCTCGGAGTGCTCGGTCCAGGCGCCACGCTTGCGCTCGGCCAGCGATGCCAGACCGGCGCCGTCACGGGGTAACGGGTCTTCGCCCTCGAGAATGCAGCTGTCGAGGCTGGCTAGCAGAATGTCTTCCACCAGCGCATCGACACGGCCCATGTCGCGGTACAGCAGGCCCAGCTCGGTCAAGCCCGGCAACTTGCCGCGCAGGAACTTGGCGGGTTCAGCCAGTTGCTGCATCAGCAGGCGTTGCAAGGCGCGGCGATGCTGGAACTCGGCTTCGGCCGGGGTCGAGAAGCGCCCTTCCTTGACCGTGCCACCCTCTTCCACCAAGGCAGGGTAAACCGTCATCGACAGCCCGGCGATCTTCTGCTGGGTTTTCTCGGCCACGGCAGCGAACACTTTCGGCTCGACCGGTTGCTGGTTTTTTGCGGTTTGCGGTACGGCCAATGCCGCCTGGCTGGCTTCGGCAAAACGCGCCGTCAGTTCAGCCAGATCGCGACCTTCGCCGAGGAATTTGCCCTGGGCGTCGACGATTTCCAGGTTCATCCGCAGATGGCTTTCGACCTGCTGCGCCGCTTCGCTCCAGGCTTCGTCGCTGACGCGGGCGCCGGTCATGCGCAACAGTTCACGGCCCAACGCCTGGGGCAGCGAGCCCTCGGCAAACGTCATGCGCTGCAACGCCGCTTTGACGAAGTCCGGCACCGGCACAAAATTCTTGCGCAAGGCCTTGGGCAGGTTGCGCACCAGGGCAATGCACTTGGCTTCGATCAAACCCGGCACCAGCCATTCCAGGCGCTCCGGTGGCAGCATCGGCAACAGCGGCGCCGGCACACGCAGGGTCACGCCATCCCGTGGATGGTTCGGTTCGAAGTGGTAGCTCAGCGCCAGTTCCAGATCGCCGATGTGCAGCGTGTCCGGGTAATGCTGGGCGGTGACTTCACTGGCTTCGCGGGCCAGCACGTCTTCTTCGCGCATGATCAGCAGTTGCGGATCTTTCTGGCTGTTGATCCGGTACCAACTGTCGAAAGTCGCGGTCTGGTGGATCTCTGCCGGCAATCTCGCGTCGTAGAAGGCGTACAGGGTTTCTTCGTCGGCCAGAATGTCGCGGCGACGGGCCTTGGCTTCCAGTTCGTCGAGTTGTTCCAGTAACTGTTTGTTGGCCGTCAGGCATTTGGCTTTTGACTGAATCTCGCCGCGCACCAGCGCTTCGCGGATGAACAATTCGCGGGACACCACCGGATCGACCGGACCGTAATGCACCGGACGACGACCGACCACTATCAAGCCGAACAAGGTGATCTGCTCGAACGCTACGACCTGACCACGCTTCTTCTCCCAATGGGGTTCGAAGTGGTTTTTCTTGATCAGGTGCCCGGCCAGCGGCTCGATCCAGTCGGCATCGATCTTGGCGACCATGCGTGCGTAGAGCTTGGTGGTTTCCACCAGTTCGGCGGTCATCAGCCATTGCGGGCGCTTCTTGCCGATGCCCGACGACGGGTGAATCCAGAAACGTCGCTGACGGGCGCCAAGGTAATCGCCGTCTTCGGTCTTCTGGCCGATCTGGCTGAGCAGGCCCACCAATACCGCTTTGTGCAGTTTCGGGTAATCGGCCGGCTCTTTATTGAGGCTCAACTGCATGTCGCGGCAGATCAGGCTCAACTGGCGATGGGAGTCACGCCATTCACGCAAGCGCAGGTAATTGAGGAAATTCTTGCGGCACCAATTGCGCAGTGGACTGGCCGTCAGCGCCTGGCGCTGCTCTTCAAAACCACGCCACAGATTGACCAGCCCGGCGAAATCCGAATCGGTGTCTTTCCATTGAGCATGGGCCTGATCCGCTGCTTGCTGGCGTTCCGGCGGACGCTCGCGCGGGTCCTGAATCGACATGGCGCTGGCGACGATCAGCACTTCCTGCAAGCTGCCAAGCTTGGCCGCTTCAATCAGCATGCGCCCCATGCGCGGGTCCACCGGCAGCCGCGCCAACTGACGACCGAGCGGGGTAAGCTGGCTGTTGCGGTCGACTGCCGAGAGTTCCTGCAGCAGGTTGTAACCGTCGCTGATGGCCTTGCCATCCGGCGGCTCGATAAACGGAAACGCGGTGACCTCGCCGAGACGCAGGTGCAGCATCTGCAAAATAACGGCGGCGAGGTTGGTACGCAGGATTTCCGGATCGGTAAATTCCGGGCGCCCGAGGAAATCTTCTTCGCTGTAGAGGCGGATGCAAATGCCCGGTTCGACGCGCCCGCATCGACCCTTACGCTGGTTGGCGCTGGCCTGGGAAACCGCTTCGATGGGCAGGCGCTGAACCTTGGCGCGGTAGCTGTAGCGACTGATGCGTGCGGTGCCGCTGTCGATCACGTAACGGATGCCCGGTACGGTCAGCGAGGTTTCCGCGACGTTGGTCGCCAGCACCACGCGACGCCCTGGGTGTGACTGGAAAATCCGCTGTTGTTCGGCCGGCGACAAGCGCGCGTACAACGGCAGAATTTCGGTGTGCTTGAGCTGGGCCTTGCGCAGCATGTCGGCGGCGTCGCGAATCTCGCGCTCACCGGGCAGGAACACCAGCACGTCACCGGGACTGCGGCGTTCGCCGCGCTCAAACGCGGCGATTTCGTCGAGGGTGGCGAGGATCGCCTGATCCACCGTCAGGTCATCCTCGACGCGGTTACCTTCTTCGTCCTGCTCCAGCGTCAGCGGGCGATACCAGGTGTCCACAGGGAATGTACGCCCGGACACTTCAACGATTGGCGCGTCGTCGAAATGCTTGGAGAAGCGCTCCAGGTCGATGGTTGCCGAAGTGATGATGACTTTCAGGTCCGGACGACGCGGCAGCAGGGTTTTCAGGTAACCGAGCAGGAAATCGATGTTGAGGCTGCGTTCGTGGGCTTCGTCGACGATGATCGTGTCGTAGCGTTCCAGATACCGGTCGTTCTGGGTTTCCGCGAGCAAGATGCCGTCGGTCATCAGTTTGATCAGGGTATTGGAATCGCTCTGGTCCTCGAACCGCACCTGATAGCCGACCAATGCGCCCAACGGCGTGCCCAGCTCTTCGGCAACGCGACTGGCCACGCTGCGCGCCGCGATCCGGCGTGGTTGGGTGTGACCGATCAGGCCATGCTGGCCGCGACCGATTTCCAGGCAGATTTTCGGCAACTGGGTGGTTTTACCCGAGCCGGTTTCGCCAGCGATGATCAGCACCTGGTGCTTTTCCAGTGCCTTTTTGATTTCGTCGCGCTTGGCGGCAATCGGCAAACTGTCGTCGTAACGAATCAGCGGCAGGCTGGCGCGGCGGGCCAGCACCTGATCACAGGACACCTGCATCCGCGCCACCCACTGGGCCAGCTTGGCCTCGTCGGGTTTCTTGCGCAGCTCAAGCAACTGCCGCCGCAGCCGGTGGCGGTCGGCGAGCATGGCGTGATCGAGGTTTTTCAGCAGTTTGTCGATGGAGGGCGATTCGTCGGTCATCGGGTATGCAATTCGGTCGTCTAGTGGCGCAGGGTGCGGATTGTCGCAGATTTAAAGGATGAACGAGATCCCTTGTAGGAGCCGGCTTGCTGGCGAAGGCGTCCGCACTGGCGATGCAAGGCTCAGGATGGCCTTCGTCGGCAAGCCGGCTCCTACAGGGGGGTGGGGTTATTCGGTATCGTGGCCCTTGCGCCGATACGGGAACACATCAATCACCTTCCCCGCCCGAATCGCCTCTTGCAGGCTTTTCCAGTAATCGGCGTTGTACAACTCGCCATGCAGTTGATCGAACAGCTTGCGCTGGCCGAAATCGGCAAACAGGAACGGCGGGAACTCTTCGGGGAACACGTCCAGCGGCCCGATCGAATACCACGGCTCGGAGGCCATTTCGTCTTCCGGGGTGCGCGGTAGCGGGATGTGGCGGAAGTTGGCTTCGGTCAGGAAGCAGATCTCGTCGTAGTCGTAGAACACCACCCGACCGTGACGGGTGACGCCGAAGTTCTTCAGCAGCATGTCACCGGGAAAGATGTTTGCCGCCGCCAGTTGCTTGATCGCCAGACCATAATCCTCCAGCGCTTCACGCACCTGCGCCTCGTTGGCGTTTTCCAGGTACAGGTTAAGCGGAGTCATGCGTCGTTCGGTCCAGCAGTGACGGATCAGCACCGTGTCGCCTTCCACCGACACCGTGGACGCCGCGACTTCCAGCAATTCTTCGAGGCACGCCGGATCGAACTTGCTCAACGGAAAACGGAAGTCGGCGAACTCCTGGGTATCGGCCATGCGCCCAACGCGGTCGACGCTTTTTACCAGCCGGTACTTCTCGATCACCGTGGCACGGTCGACGTTTTTCGACGGCGAGAAACGGTCTTTGATGATTTTGAACACGGTGTTGAAACCCGGCAGGGTGAACACGCTCATCACCATGCCACGCACACCGGGGGCCATGATGAACTGGTCATCGGTGTTGGCCAGGTGATTGATCAGCGCCCGGTAGAACTCGGACTTGCCGTGCTTGTAGAAGCCGATCGAGGTGTACAGCTCGGCGATGTGCTTGCCCGGCAGGATGCGCTTGAGAAAGCCGATGAACTCCGCCGGCACCGGCACATCCACCATGAAATACGAACGGGTGAACGAGAAGATGATCGACACGTCCGCTTCGTCGGTGATCAACGCATCGATCTGAATGCCGCGACCTTCGAGGTGCAGCAGCGGAATCGCCAGCGGCCATTGCTCGTCGGCGGTGTAGATGCGCCCCACCAGGTACGCGCCTTTATTGCGGTAGAGCACCGAGGAAAACAGTTCGACGCTCAGCTCCGGGTCCTTGCACACCCAGTCCGGCAGGTTCTCGCGCAGCTGCGCTTCCAGGCGCGTCAAGTCACCGGACAGGTCGGCGTACTCCTCGCTGAAACGGTAATCGGCAAAGATGCTCGCTAGCATGCCGGACAACTGGCCCTGGGGTTTGTAGGTGCGGGTTTGCGCAGCGCGGGCCCGACGCAGGCTCGGCCGGGTGGTATGGATAAACATGCAGCCGTCGCTGATCAGGTCGTGGCTGAACAGCCCGCAGAAGATCGAGTTGTACCAGGTCTCGGACAATTCATCGTCGAAACGCAGGTCGATCAGGCTGATGTAGGCGCTTTTCACCAGCGGCCAGCAGCTGACGTCCAGCGTGTCTGCGTCAAACGCAGTGCGCAGTTTCTCCACCGTTTCGCTGACTTTATCTTCGTACAGATTGATCCGCGCCGCCGACGCCGTTTGCGTTTCCTGCCACTTGGCTTGTTCGAAACGCGCCCGGGCGCCATCGGTGATCTGGCGAAAATGCTCGCGGTAATCGTCAAAGCCATCGAGGATCAAGCGGGCGATATCGGCGGCTGGCCATTGCTGCGGCATGGGTGAGACCTCTGCGGGAATTCGTGAGCCCTGAGCTTAGCCAGTGAACCGGGTGCAGGAGAAGCGTAATTTTACCGGGGAATTAAATGCCCGTTTTCCGGTTGCCACGGACAAGGCTGTCAGCAACACTCTCGCCCTCATCAAGGAAGGAACGCGCTGTGAACCCCGTCGATATTTTCCGTTTACTGTCCCTGGCGGCCATTTGGGGTGCGAGTTTTCTGTTCATGCGCATCATCGCTCCGGTGATTGGCAGCATTCCGACCGCTTTTTTCCGTGTATCGATCGCCGCAGCCGGACTGCTGGTGATTCTTGGGCTGATGCGCATCAGTTGGGATTTCAAGGGCAAACTCAAAACCGTGATGCTGCTCGGGGTGATCAACTCCGGGATTCCGGCGACGCTCTATTCGGTGGCCGCGCAGGTGCTGCCGGCTGGTTACTCGTCGATTTTCAATGCCACGACCCCCTTGATGGGCGTGCTGATCGGCGGCCTGTTTTTCCATGAAAGGCTCACCGGCGCCAAACTCGGCGGCGTGTGCCTGGGGCTGTTCGGCGTGGGCGTGCTGACCCGTGCCGGCCCGGTGGCGTTCGATATGGAGCTGCTGATGGGTGCCGTCGCCTGCCTGCTCGCGACCACTTGCTACGGATTTGCGGGGTTTCTGGCCCGCCGCTGGCTCGATCAGGCCGGAGGTCTCGACAGCCGTTTGTCGGCACTGGGCAGCATGCTCGGCGCGACGTTGTTCCTGTTGCCGCTGTTCGGCTACAGCGTGATCAGCCAGCCACCCGCAAGCTGGGGCGGCTGGAGCGTGTGGCTGTCGTTGCTGGGGTTGGGCCTGGGATGCACGGCGTTTGCGTACATTGTTTACTTCCGGCTCCTGAGCTCGATTGGTCCGGTGAAGTCGATGACCACAACCTTTTTGATCCCGCTGTTCGGTGTGTTGTGGGGGGCGATGTTTCTCGATGAGCCGCTGTCGATGGCGCATGTCTATGGCGGGTTGTTGATTGCGCTGGCGTTGTGGCTGGTGTTGAAGCCGGCTGCTGTGAAAGTGGCTGAGGTGACTGCCAAGTAGTTCGGTGGTGCTGCTGATGACGCCATCGCCGGCAAGCCAGCTCCTACAAGGACGCGTATAACCCTGTAGGAGCTGGCTTGCCAGCGATGGCGTCAGATCAGACACCAACAATCACAAAGCTGACTGAGTGACCTCCCCATCCACCAACCGCCGAATCCCCAACGGATTACTGTTCTGCAACGCTTCTGGCAACAACGCATCCGGGTAATTCTGGAAGCACACCGGCCGCAGGAAACGATCAATCGCCAGGGTCCCGACGGACGTGCCACGCGAATCCGACGTCGCCGGATACGGCCCGCCATGCACCATCGCCTCGCAGACTTCGACTCCGGTCGGATAGCCATTAAGCAAGATCCGTCCAACTTTCTCTTGCAGCATTTCAGCCAGCCAACGGTACTCCAGCAACTCATCGGCCTCGCCGATCAGCGTCGCCGTCAATTGCCCACGCAACCCCTGCAACGCCGCCGTGAGCTGCGCCCGGTCCTCGACTTCGATAACGATGGTGGCCGGCCCGAACACTTCCTCCTGCAACAGCTCATCACCCTTGAGCAACAAACCGACATCGGCCTTGAACACCTGCGGCTGCGCCTGATTGCCCAGTTGTGGCTTACCCGCCAAATGGGTCAGACCCGGATGCTCGTGCAATTCCCCCAAGCCTCGGCTGTAGCTGGCCAGGGTTCCGGCATTGAGCATGGTTTGTGGCGGTTGCTGGTTCATGCTCGCGCAAAAGGTTTCCAGAAAGGTGCTGAATTGCGGCGAGCGCAAACCGATGACCAGGCCGGGATTGGTGCAGAACTGACCGCACCCCATCGTGACCGAACCGGCCAGTTGCGCTGCGATCTGCTCACCGCGCACCGCCAACGCCTCGGGCAACAGGAACACCGGATTGATACTCGACATCTCGGCGAACACCGGGATTGGCTGCGACCGAGTCGCGGCCATTTGGCTCAAAGCATTGCCGCCCTTGAGCGAACCGGTAAAACCCACGGCCTGAATAGCCGGGTGCTTGACCAGCCACTCGCCGACACCGCCGCCGTAGATCATGTTGAACACGCCCGCTGGCATTTCCGTGCGCTCGGCGGCGCGAATGATTGCGTCTGCCACCCATTCGGCCGTCGCCATGTGCCCGCTGTGAGCCTTGAACACCACCGGGCAACCGGCAGCCAGTGCCGAAGCGGTATCGCCACCGGCGGTGGAGAATGCCAGCGGAAAGTTGCTGGCACCGAACACCGCCACCGGCCCGAGCGCGATGCGGTACTGGCGCAGATCAGGACGCGGCAATGGTTGGCGATCCGGCAACGCCCGGTCGATGCGCGCACCGTAAAAGTCGCCGCGGCGCAGTACTTTGGCGAACAGACGCAGCTGGCCGCTGGTTCGCCCCCGTTCACCTTGAATACGCCCGGCTGGCAGCGCGGTTTCGCGACACACGGTGGCAACGAACTCATCGCCCAATGCATCGATTTCATCGGCAATGGCATCGAGGAAAGTGGCGCGTTTTTCCGCGCTCAGGTTGCGGTAGATCGGGTACGCCGCGGCAGCGGCATCGGCAGCGGCATTCACTTCGGCTGCGGATGCCTGAAAGAAGTGTCCGGGGAGCGGATCGCCCGTCGTTGCATCGAAACTTTGCAGTTGCGTCGTGCCATTGGCACTGCGGCGACCGCCGATGTAGTTGTGTCCGAGTAACGTGGTCATGTCGAATTCCTTGATCAATTGCCAACCTGTAGGAGCCGGCTTGCTGGCGATAGCGGTGTGTCAGGCGCTATCAATGTTGATTGATGCGCCGCTATCGCCAGCAAGCCGGCTCCTACAGGATCAGAGTGTGCGCACCTGGCCGATGGCTAACGGCTGGGCGCTCTCGCCGATGCCGTTGACCAACGGCGCACCGAACGCGTCGAGGCTGATCTGGAAGCGATCCCCCGGCTGGGTTTTCACGCCGTCGGCAAACGACAGCGTGGCGGTGCCGAAGTAATGCACATGGACATCGCCGGGACGCAAAAACTGCGCGTATTTGAAGTGGTGAAATTCAAGGTTGGCCAAGCTGTGGCACATGTTGTCCTCGCCGCTGAGAAACTCCTTTTCCCAGATCGTTTCGCCGTTGCGCTTGATCCGGCTGGTGCCGACTAAATGCCTGGGCAACTCGCCGACACGCAGCTCCGGACCGTAGGAACAACTGCGCAGTTTTGAATGGGCGAGGTACAGGTAATTGCGCCGCTCCATGACATGGTCGGAGAACTCGTTCCCCAGCGCATAACCGACGCGATACGGCTGGCCATCGTCGCCAATCACGTAGAGGCCGGTCAGCTCCGGTTCTTCACCGGCGTCCTCGGCAAACGGCGGCACCGGGAAGTCCGCACCGGGGCGCACGACAATGCTGCCATCGCCTTTGTAGAACCATTCCGGTTGCGCGCCGACCTGCCCCGCTTCTGGCTTGCCGCCCTCAAGGCCCCACTTGAAGATGCGCATGGTGTCGGTCATGCCGGCTTCGACGGCGCCGTCCTGCTGGTGCATCTTGTCTCGAGTCGCGGCGCTGCCCAGATGCGTCAGGCCGGTGCCGCTGATCAGGCAATGAGCCGGGTCTTCGTGATCCAGCGGTGGCAGGACTTTGCGCTGCTGCAACAGAGTGGCGTAATCCGGGCCGGGGTCTGTGCCGCGCAAGGCGACTTCTTCCTGCAGATTGCGTTGGCTGCGGATCGCCGCCAGCGCCAGTTCTCGAGTGCTGCGGGTGTCGCGCACGACCAGAATCTGCGCGCCGGCGACCAGCCCGACCTGACGCTCGCCGTCAGTGTTTTCAAATTGAATCAGGTGCATGTTGTGTCTCCGACAAGTCAGCCGGGCGCCGCCCGAAAGCGGCGCCTGAAGGTCATTCGATGATGTTGAAATCGCTCAGGTACTCATCGGAGATTTCCAGGCCCAGGCCCGGTTTGTTGTCATCGAGCTGGATGTAGCCGTTGACCGGTTGCGGCTCGCCCTTGAACACGTAGTAGAAGAGCTCGTTGCCGACCTCGACGTCGAACACCGGGAAGAACTCGGCCATCGGCGAGGCGGTGGTGGACATGGTCAGGTGGTAATTGTGCATCTGCCCGGCGTGGGGGATGACCGGCACCGACCAGGCCTCGGCCATGGCGTTGATCTTGCGCGCAGCGGTGATGCCGCCGACGCGGTTGGTGTCGTACTGGATCACGTCGACGGCGCGGCGTTCCAGCAGGTCCTTGAAGCCGTAGGAGGTGAACTCGTGTTCGCCGCCGGAGATCGGCATGATCCCCATTTTTTTCAGCTCGATGTAGCCTTCGATGTCGTCGGCGATCACCGGTTCTTCGAGCCAGCGCGGTTCGAATTCGGCCAGTTTCGGCAACATGCGGCGCGCGTATTCCAGGGTCCAGCCCATGTAGCATTCGAGCATGATGTCGACATCGGGGCCGGCCAGCTGACGCAGGGCGCGCACCTGTTCGATGTTGCGGCGCATGCCCGCAGGGCCGTCTTTCGGGCCGTAGCCGAAGCGCATTTTCAGCGCGGTGAAACCCTGGTTCAGGTAGCCCTGGGCTTCTTCGAGGAACAGGTCGAGGTTGTCGTTGGCGTAGAGCTTGGACGCGTAGGTCCAGATCTTTTCCTTGGTGCGCCCGCCCAGCAACTTGAACACCGGTTTGTTCACCGCCTTGCCCATGATGTCCCAGATGGCAATGTCGATGGCCGAGATCGCGGCCATGCCGATGCCTTTGCGGCCCCAGGCGTGGCTCTGGCGGTACATTTTCTGCCAGATGTATTCGTTGTCGAACGGGTCTTCGCCAATCGCTATCGGCGCCAGATAGGTGTCGATGATTTCCTTGGCCACGCGTGGTGCCAGGGCGCAGTTACCGATGCCGACAAGACCGGTGTCGGTCTCGACTTCCACCACCAGCCAGCCGTGGAAACGGAACGAGCCCATGGCATCGCCGCGCTCGAACAGGATGTCGCTGGCGTTGGTGCAGAAGTGCGCTTGAGGGGGAACGACTTTGCCTTTCCACTCGAAAACGCGGGTACGGATCGCTTTGATTTTCATGAATACAGTTCCTTGGGCTACCGGCCTTCTTGTCATTGTGGGTCGTGTGCGCAGAGCCTCTGGATAGTTGGGCTTTGGCATTCGATGGACCGACTTTAGCCAGCGCCCGGGGGCTGCGGATAATCACTTATGCGTATCCGGCGATAACCTGGGGTGATAGGAAAAAGCAGTTACCCCGTAGATCGAGTTATCGGGGCAATACCTAAACCTGTAGGAGCTGACTTGCCAGCGATAGCGGCCCGACAGTCACTTCAAGGGTGTCTGTCAGGCCGTCATCGCTGGCAAGCCAGCTCCTGCAAGGGGTTGCGTGGGTCTGAAAGTCAGTAGCGGTTGCCACCCATCCGGCAAGCAATCTCGAACGCCTGGCGAATCGCGCCCACATTCGCCGTGCCCTGCCCCGCGATATCAAACGCCGTGCCGTGAGCCGGAGTAGTGATCGGGATCGGCAGACCGCCCTGCACCGTCACGCCGCGAGAGAACCCCATCAACTTGATCGCGATCTGGCCCTGGTCGTGATACATCGTGACGACCGCGTCGAAAGCACTGGCATCGCCCTGGACCTTGAGGAAAATCGTATCCGCCGGATACGGCCCTTGCGCCGCAATCCCCAGCGCCTGAGCCGAGCGCACGGCCGGGCCGATAATGTCCAGTTCTTCGCGGCCGAACGAGCCGTTATCGCCGTTATGCGGATTCAATCCACACACGCCGATGCGCGGTTTTTCCAGACCGTTGCGCTTGAGCGCGGTGTCGATCAACTGGATCGCTTCGACCACCCGCTTTTCGCTGAGCAGCCCCGGCACATCCTTCAAGGCCACATGGGACGTCACCCGTGAAGTCCACAGATTGTCGAGCACGTTGAATTCGCAGAACGGTCCGTGGAAATCCAGCAGCTCGGCGAACCAGTGCAACTCATCGCTGTGGGCCATGCCGGCCATGTGCAGCGAAGTCTTGTTCAACGGCCCGAACAGCACCGCGTCAGTCGTGCCGGCCTCGGTCAGGCGTAAAGCGACTTCCAGGGTATCGAGGCTGTAGCGACCGCCGACGACGCTGGCTTCACTGCGCGGGAACTCACCAACGGCATCGCCGCGAAAGTCGTAGAACAGGGGCGTGTCATCAATAAAGGAAAGTTGCTCCAGCGAATCCACGCGTCGATACGGAAATTCCATCCCGGCGATGCGCATGCCGCGGCGCATTTCCGCTTCGTCGGCGATCAGGATCACGTTGGCCTTGCTGCGCACGTCGGGCTCACCGAGCAAACGTGCGATCAATTCCGGACCGATGCCCGCGGGGTCTCCCAGGACCATCGCGATGGTGGATTTTTTCATGCTTCACTCCTCAAGGGTTCAGGCTGCGCCCGGTCAATGGCGCAAGGCTCGCAGCGATAAACGCGCTGCGCGTTGCTGTAGAACAGTCGCTCCTGATCGGCCCAAGGCAGATCGGCGACGATGGATTTGAAACCGCTGTAGATGTCATCGAACGAGCCGCACAGGCTGTCGACCGGAAAGTTGCTGGCGAACATCGCCCGGTGGCTGCCGAACATGGCGATGACTTCGCGCACGATCCACGTGTTGTCCTTGGCGCGCCAACGCTGGCCGCCCTGGCCCAGTCCGGAAATCTTCACCACGACGTTCGGCCATTGCGCCAGCCGCGCCATCGCCAGGCGCCAACCGGCGAGGCCTTCGGCGCTGCGGTCATTGGGCAACCCGGCATGGTTGAGAATCAGCGTGATGCCAGGGAAATCCCGAGCCAGGCGTTCGGCCTCGTGCAGGTTCCACCAAGGCGTCTGCAAATCGAAATGCAGGCCCAGGCCTTCCAGCGCGGCGTAGCTGCGACGCCAGTGCTCATCGCTCATCAAACTGCGCATGTGTCCCACCTGCGACGCCGTGGTCGGCCCGCCCGGTTTGTGGCGCACGCTGCGCACATGCTTGAAGCGCGCCTGCTCGGTGAGCACGTCGATGGCGTCCGGGTGATCGAGCCAGGCTTGCGCGACGACAGCATTCGGCACGCCGTAGCGGGCGGCGAGTTGCTCGATGAAACGGGTTTCGCCAATCGGATCCTCAGGGTTCCATTCGGTCTCGACGTACACCGTTTGCACGACGTTGTGCGGACCTGCATCGGCGAAATAATCCTCAGGGAAATATCGGCGTTTGATCGCGGTGTAATCGCCGTAGCGAAACGGGATGCTGGCCTCGGGCGCGAGCCACGGATGGTCGTTGACGGTCGGATCCCAGAAATGATGATGAGCGTCGATGATCGGGCCGTTCCAGGCTTTTTTCAGTAAGGGCTCAGTCATGACGCACCTCGTCGAGGCTGATGAACAACGTCGCCAGCACAAACACTGCCGAACACGCCGCGAAGAACCCGAGCACCGGGGCAAAACCACCGGTCGCTTGCAGAATTACCCCCACCAGAATCGGCACCGCAATACCGCCGGTGCTGCCGGCCATGTTCATCACACCGCCGATCAGGCCGACCCGCGCCGGGGCTGCCAGCAGCGCCGGGAAGCTCCAGTAGAGGCTGCCCCACATCAGGAAAAACGCAGTCATGGCCAACAACGCCACGGCCGCGTAGGGATTGGTCAGTGTTGGCAGCATCAGGAACGCACCCAGTGCGACCAGCCCGGAAAACGCCAGCAGGCTCTTGACCGTGACACCGCGGCTGACACCTTTGCGGATCAAACCGTCGCACAGGAAACCACCGGTCAACGAACCCAGCGCACCGCAGATGAAAATCACAAACGTCGCGGCACCAATGCCCTTGATATCAAAGCCGCGAGCCTGAGACAGATAACTCGGCCCCCAGGTCAGCAGACCGAAATACACCATCGCCCAACTGGCCCGTCCGATCAGCAAACCGCTCAGGGAACGGGCGGCGATGCCCAGTCCTTTGACCGGAACCCGCGCTGCTTCGGCGGCCGGGGTTGCACGACCGGCGTTGATTTTTTCCAGCTCCGCGTCGTTGACTTGCGGGTGGCTGGCCGGGTCATCCCGCAGATAACGCCGGGCCACCCACGCCAGCACCAACGTGGCAATGCCGGCGATCACAAAGGCCAGGCGCCAGGAGTCCAGCGACGCGATCAGGTACGCAATGATCAACCCGCCCAGCGCCACACCCAACGGGCTGCCACTGTCCATCAACACCGCGCCACGACTGCGTTCGCTCGGGGCCAGCCACAAGGAAATCAGCTTGCCACCCGACGGGAACAACGGCGCTTCCGCCGCACCCAGTGCCACCCGCGCAAATAACAGCGACAAGCCGCCGGTAGCAAAGGCCGCCAGCACCTGGAAGGTTCCCCACAATCCCGTCGACCAGCTGATGACCCGATGCGGGCCGAAGCGATCGATCAACCAGCCGCCGGGAATCTGCAACAACGCATAGGCCCAGAAGAAGCTGCTGAGGATGAGCCCCTGCAGACTTGGTGACAGGGAGAACTCATGGGCGATGGTCGGCATCGCGATAGACAGCGACACCCGGTCGATCAGGTTGACCATGGTCAGCGCGAAGATGATCGCGAAGATTTTCCAGCGCACACCGCTGGCTTTGGCACTGGCTTGCGCGGGCGCAGCGGTCTGCTTCTGGACACCTGCGTCGGGCAGGCTCAGGGAAGCACTGGATCGAGCCATGGTGCGTACCTCGTTTTATTATTTTTGTGGAGATGCAAACGTCGATCTGTAGGAGCCGGCTTGCTGGCGAAAGCGGTGTGTCAGTCGCAATCAATGTTGATGCGCCATGATCGCCAGCAAGCCGGCTCCTACGGGATTGGCGTTGTGACGTTGTTGAACACTATCGAAGGCTCACTGATAACCGTCTAATCAAAACTTGAAATCAGGTGATAGCCACGGGTTATGTCATGTCGTGCTTTCAATGACCTTTCAACTCAGATCCTTGTAGGAGCAGGCTCGCTCCCATTGCTATAACCCCAGGCTATCGGTGTATGTATTGTTTTGACTAGACGCCACGCCTGGACCTTCACACACTCAGGCCAGGCTTGCAGCTTTCGAGCGCAGACAAGTCACTACTCATAACAACTACAAAAACGAGGCCCTTCCATCATGCGAAATGCATTCGTCCGTCGCACATCCCGTCTGTTTCTCGGTTGTACACTGGTCGCCGCCGGCGCCCTTCCCGCGCTGGCTCACGCCTGGCAACCGGACAAAAATGTCGAAATCGTTGTCGCCGGTGGCCCCGGAGGCGGTACTGACCAACTCGGTCGCCTGATCCAGTCGATCATCACCACGCACAAGCTGCTCGACGTCAATACCATCGTCCTCAACAAGGGTGGCGGCAACGGTGCCGAAGCCTTCCTCGACATGAAAATGAACAAGGGCGATGCCGAGAAACTGGTGATCGGCACGAACAACATCTACCTGTTGCCGCTGGTCTCCAAGCTCGGCTACCAATGGCAGGAGCTGACGCCGATTGCCGCCGTGGCCGAAGATGACTTCATCCTCTGGAGCTACAAAGGCGCGCCGTGGAAAGACGCGAAAAGCTTCTACGAAGCGGTCAAGGCTGACCCATCGAACCTGCGCATGGGTGGCAGCCAGTCCAAGGACGTCGACCAGACCCTGACCCTGCTGCTCAACCAGACCAACAACAGCAAACTGGTGTACATCCCGTTCAAGAGCGGCAGCGAGGCCGCGACCCAACTGGCCGGCAAACACATCGCCGCCAACGTCAACAACCCCAGCGAAAGCATCAGCCAGTGGCGTGGTGATCAGGTCGAGCCGCTCTGCGTGTTTAGTAAAGAACGCATGAGCTACACCGAAAAAGTCGCCGGCGACAAAGCCTGGGCCGACGTGCCGACCTGCCATGAACAGGGCCTTGGGATCGATCAGTATCGCTTCCCGCGCACCGTGTTCATGCCCGGCGATATCAGCGCCGAACAACGGGCGTTCTATGTCGAGCTGATGCGCAAAGTTACCGAAACGCCGGAGTTCAAGGCCTACGTGAAACAGAACGCGCTGGTGCCGACCTTCCTTGAGGGCGAGCCACTGACCGCCTACATCGAAAAAGACACCGCCCGCGTCACCCCGGTGTTCAAAGAAGCCGGCTGGCTGAAAAACTAAGTTGTCGCGGCCGCTCGCCTGCGGGCGAGCGTCTCCTGCTGGAGGTGTTTCATGTCCCATTCTTCGGATTCACCGGCGCTGGTCGGCACCCGTTGGGTCGAACTCGGCCTGACGCTGTTCACCACCCTGATCGGCGCCGTGGTGATGTTCGGCAGTGTCGAACAAGGCATCGGCTGGGGTGATGCCGGCCCCGAGCCGGGTTACTTCCCCTTTTATATCGGCCTGCTGCTGAGCGCCGCGAGCGTGGGCAACGCCGTTCTGACGCTGGTGCGCTGGCAGGCCATGAGCGTGGCTTTTGTCAGTCGCGACGCGTTCAGGCAAGTGTTGTCGGTGTTCATTCCAATTGCACTGTTCGTCGGCGCCATGCCGTTCACCGGCATCTACGTGGCCTCGGCGTGTTTCATCGCCTGGTTCATGTGGCGTGACAAGGTTCGCGTCAAGCCGTACGGCAAGTTGATGATCGGATGCGTATCGCTCGGCGCGGTGCTCGCCAGCTACCTGATTTTCGCGTTGTGGTTCAAGGTGCCGCTGGATGCCGGCCCAATGGGCGACTGGATTGCCCTGGCCGGGAGAAATTTCAAATGAGCGAGTTCGATTCCCTGCTGCAAGGCATGAACCTGATCCTCACCCCAGGCCACATCGGCTTGATGGTGATCGGCGTGCTGCTGGGCATTCTGGTCGGCGTTTTGCCCGGCCTCGGCGCCCCCAATGGCGTGGCGTTGCTGCTGCCGCTGACGTTCACCATGTCGCCGGTGTCGGCGATCATTCTGCTGTCGTGCATGTATTGGGGCGCGCTGTTCGGCGGTTCGATCACCTCGATCCTGTTCAACATACCCGGCGAGCCCTCATCGGTGGCCACCACGTTCGACGGCTACCCCATGGCCCGCGAAGGCCGCGCTGCCGAGGCGTTGACCGCCGCGTTCAGTTCGGCCCTGATCGGCGCGTTGTGCGGGGTGCTGCTGTTGACCTTTCTGTCGACCAAGATCGCGGCGTTCGCCATGTCGTTCAGTTCACCGGAGTTCTTTGCGGTGTACCTGTTGGCGTTCTGCACCTTCATCGGCATGAGCAAGAACCCGCCGCTGAAAACCGTGGTGGCGATGATGATCGGTTTCGCCATGGCGGCGGTCGGCATGGACACCGTTTCCGGCAACCTGCGCCTGACTTTCGACCAACCGATCCTGATGACCGGTATCAGTTTCGAGGTCGCGGTGATCGGCCTGTTCGGCATCGGCGAAATCCTCTGCACGGTCGAAGAAGGTCTGGTGTTCCGTGGGGAGCACGCGCGCATCACGCCGATGGTGATTTTGCGCACCTGGGCAAAGCTGCCGCGCTACTGGTGGACAATCGTGCGCAGTACGCTGGTCGGTTGCTGGATGGGCATCACACCTGGCGGCCCAACCGCTGCGTCCTTCATGAGCTACAGCCTCGCGCGGCGCTTCTCGAAGAACCGTGACAATTTCGGCAAAGGTGAAATCGAAGGCGTGATCGCCCCGGAAACCGCCGACCACGCCGCTGGCACCAGCGCACTGTTGCCAATGCTGACCCTCGGCATTCCGGGTTCGGCCACTGCCGCGGTCATGCTCGGCGGCTTGATGATCTGGGGGCTGCATCCCGGGCCGACGCTGTTCGTCGAGCAACACGACTTTGTCTGGGGCCTGATCGCCAGCATGTACCTGGGTAACGTGGTGAGCCTGATCGTGGTGTTGGCCACCGTGCCGCTGTTCGCTTCGATCCTGCGCATACCGTTCTCGATCATCGCGCCGATTATCATCATGGTCTGCGCCATCGGCGCGTACTCGGTGCACAACTCGTTCTTCGATGTGGTCCTGATGCTGGGCTTCGGTGCGCTGGGTTACCTGTTCAAGAAACTCGGCTATCCGATTGCGCCGCTGGTGCTGGCGGCTGTGTTGGGAGACAAAGCGGAAGACGCCTTCCGTCAGTCGATGCTGTTCTCTGACGGGCAACTGGGGATTTTCTGGTCCAACCCACTGGTGGGCAGCCTGACCACGGCAGCCCTGCTGATGCTGTTCTGGCCGTTGATTTCCAAGGCCTTGGGCCTCTTGATCGGCCTGCGCAAACCTCACGTCGCCAAGCCAAAATCGGTGCTGTGACACAGCAATGCTGGCAACGCCTGACATTTGTTGTCAGGCTTGCCGCAGACTTTCTTGCGAGCACGGCCCATGACCCGAATTCCTGTTGCCAATGTCATCCATAGTCGTCTGCGTTTGCGCCAATTGCGGCTGATGCTGGCGTTGCAGGAATTCGGTTCATTGCGCCGCGCTGCCGACCACATCGGCATGACCCAACCAGCGGCGACCAAGATGCTTCACGAAGCCGAGGACTTGCTCGGCGTCGAACTCTTCGAACGCCTGCCCCGGGGCATGCGCTCTACCCCGTTCGGGGAAACCGTCATCTATTACGCGCGCATGGTCTTCGCTGAATTGAGCGGCATGCGTGAAGAACTGGTCGCCCTCGAATCCGGCAACCTGGGCCGGGTCGCGGTCGGCGCCATTCCGGCACTCGCCTCAGGGTTGTTGACCCGCACCATCGCCACCTTGAAAAAAAGCCACCCGCGCTTGTCCATGAGCATCCAGGTCGATACCAGCGACGTGCTGGTACAGGCGCTGTTGCAGGATCAACTGGACATCGTGTTGGGGCGAATTCCCGCAGGTGCCCGCGCCGAAGAATTGCTCTTTGACAGCCTCGGCGAAGAAGCCCTGTGCGTGATTGCCGGTGCGCAACATCCACTGGCCAAAGCCACGCAACTGAGCTGGGCCGAATTGCAGAACATGACCTGGGTGCTGCAACAACACCCAAGTCCGATGCGCGCAATCATCAATCAGGTGTTTCACAACGCCCGCGTCGACATCCCGAGCAGCATCGTTGAAACCACATCGATCATGACCTTGCTGTCTTTGATTCAACAAACCGACATGCTCGGTGTAACGCCGGTGTCAGTGGTCGAGGACTATCCCGGCCGGGATCTGCTGGCGGTGTTGCCGATCAAATTCGAAGCGCGACTTCCGCCTTATGGGTTAATCACCCGCCGACATCGTATTCAGTCTTCGGCGATGCAGGCGTTCATGAATTCGGTGCGGGCTGAGCATACTCAGGTTAAATAAAAAATCGCTCCCAGAGCGCGGTTTCTTCATCAGAATCACCCAAACAGCCAATACCCCAACAACGTCAGCACCACGACCGCCAACACCGGAACGCCTTTGCGACAAAGGATAGGTCCACCTACAACTACCCGACATCGCCAACCACGGGAATAACCCGCCTGACCCGACATTCAGTCTTAACAGTTACGCAACAAAGCCGTTGCTAACATGAAGCACCTGAACGCTCGCTGACCTTGAATCTCCTTGATGAAGAGGCGGTTGCCCCGCCCCTTCATTGTCCTGCACCCGACTGTTACTGCTGGTTCTCCTGATCGGTAAACAGATCGCTGAAGAGCATGCTCGACAGATAACGTTCGCCCGAATCCGGCAGGATGACCACGATGGTCTTGCCCTGCATTTCCGGGGTTTCGGCCAACCGCACCGCTACCGCCATTGCTGCACCGCAGGAGATGCCGCACAAAATCCCTTCTTCCTGCATCAACCTCAGGGCCATCGCCTTGGACTCATCGTCGCTGACCAACTCGACACGGTCGACCATCGACAAGTCCAGGTTCTTCGGCACAAATCCGGCACCGATGCCCTGGATCTTGTGCGGGCTCGGTTTGATTTCCTCTCCCGCCAGCGCTTGGGTAATCACCGGGGAGACCACCGGTTCTACCGCCACCGAAATAATCGGTTTGCCCTGGGTATTCTTGATATACCGCGAAACACCCGTGATCGTTCCGCCCGTTCCGACGCCAGCGACCAGCACGTCGACAGCGCCATCGGTATCGTTCCAGATTTCCGGGCCGGTGGTCTTTTCGTGGATGGCCGGGTTGGCCGGGTTGTCGAACTGCGCAGGCATGAAATATCTGGACGGATCGCCGGCAACGATTTCGCCCGCTTTCTCGATGGCGCCTTTCATGCCCTTGGCGGGCTCAGTCAGCACAAGTTCGGCGCCCAGGGCCTTGAGCACTTTGCGCCGTTCGATACTCATGGACGCGGGCATGGTCAGCATCAATTTGTAGCCACGGGCAGCGGCCACGAAGGCCAGGCCGATGCCGGTGTTGCCGGAGGTCGGTTCGACGATGGTCATGCCCGGCTTGAGTTTACCGCTGCTTTCGGCGTCCCAGATCATGTTCGCGCCGATCCGGCACTTGACCGAGTAACCCGGGTTACGACCTTCGATTTTGGCCAGGATAGTGACGCCACGCGGGGCGATTCGGTTGATCTGCACCAGCGGTGTATTGCCGATGGAGTGGGCGTTGTCAGCAAAAATTCGGCTCATGGCTGTGTCCTTGACTCATGACTTCAACATTAAAAACAGGGCATCAAGGTAAGCCTCTTGCACGTAGGCGTCCAGTCAGGTCGAACGTCCGCTTACCCGCGCAGTCAACCGCATTACATCGCCAGAGATTTGCCATCATGAAACGTCGATACAGCTGGCCCCTGTGGACCTTCGCCGCCCTCGTCGTGCTGTTGGTTACCCTGCACTTCACCCTGCCTTATCTGGTGCGTGATTATCTCAATGAGCGGCTGGCTGACATGGGCGACTACCGTGGCCAGGTGATCGATGTGGACCTGGCCCTGTGGCGCGGCGCTTACAAAATCAATGGCCTGAGAATCGTCAAGGTCAATGGCAAGGTGCCGGTGCCCTTCGTCAATGCGCCGTTGATCGACCTCTCTGTCAGTTGGCACTCCTTGTGGTACGACCGCGCGGTCGTCGCTCAAGTGCATTTTTTTGACCCCGAAATAAACTTCGTCGATGGCGGGGCCAACAAGAAAAACTCACAGACCGGTGAAGGCACTGACTGGCGGGCTCAATTGGGTAAATTACTGCCCATTACCCTGGACGAAGTGCGGATTTACGATGGCCGAATCACCTTTCGTAATTTCAATTCCAAACCGCCGGTCAACATGAATGCCACAAAGGTAAACGCCAGCATCTTCAACCTGACCAACGTGGTGGACAAAAAAGGCAAACGCGACGCGCGCTTCGAAGGCAAAGCACTGCTGCTGGGCCACGCCCCTCTGGAAACCACGGCAACGTTTGATCCCCTGAGCGACTTCCAGGATTTCGAATTCCGGATGAGAGCCACGGACATCCAGCTCAAACGCTTGAACGACTTCGCAGCGGCGTACGGCAAGTTCGACTTCAACGCCGGTCATGGCGATGTGGTGATAGAAGCCAAGGCCGAGAAGGGGCGCCTCACCGGCTATATAAAGCCGTTGCTGCGCGATGTTGACGTGTTCAATTGGCAGCAGGATGTGGAAAACAAGGACAAGGGCCTGTTTCGCTCCATATGGGAAGCCTTGGTCGGCGGCACTGAGAACGTGTTGAAAAATCAGGGCAAAAACCAGTTCGCAACGCGCGTCGAACTCAAAGGCAATGTGCATCAACGGGATATCAGCGGATTCCAGGCGTTTTTACAGATTTTGCGCAATGGTTTCGTCCAGGCCTTCAACGCACGGTACGAACGGCCAAAGCCGGAATCCGGTTAACGTTTACGCGTGACGGTGTATCGACCTGTTTCCTCCGCCGCCCTGGACGGGTTCGATTGCTGTTGCAGAAAATCCCAACCCAGACAGGCCAGGGCCAAAGAACGCGGCACCGTTTCGCGACCACTGCTGTAGCGACTGATACTGCGGGTGCTGACCCCCAGAGCCTCGGCGGCCTGATTGAGCGGTAACCCGGTGCGTGCACGCCAGTCGATAAAGATACGGGTATTTTCATCCGCTGCGTTTTGCGCCAGGGCATCCAGATACAAGGTGTCGGCGCCAATCTGGATATCCGGCTCGAGCCATTCGACACACCAACCGTCATCACCGAGGGTGACGGCCTGGCTACACGCCGAGACTG
Source organism: Pseudomonas sp. C32 (assembly GCF_030417915.1). Lineage (NCBI taxonomy): Bacteria > Pseudomonadati > Pseudomonadota > Gammaproteobacteria > Pseudomonadales > Pseudomonadaceae > Pseudomonas > Pseudomonas sp. C32. Next base: position 33,002 of record NZ_JAUHUK010000031.1, read on the forward strand.
AGTCAAGATGTGACGCCCCATTCAGAGACTGAATAAGCCGTCTGCGTTCACAGTCGACGGGGCGCCGCGTTATAGTCGGGGCTGACCATTTTTATTGCGCCCCGCCCTGCCTCGCTCAGGTCGGCGTTACCGTTCGAGGATTAGCAGATGAAGTTCGAAGGCACCCAGGCCTACGTCGCCACCGATGACCTGAAGCTGGCGGTCAACGCCGCCATCACCCTGGAGCGGCCATTGCTGGTCAAGGGCGAACCGGGCACCGGCAAGACCATGCTCGCCGAGCAACTGGCCGAATCCTTTGGCGCCAAGCTGATCACCTGGCACATCAAGTCGACCACCAAGGCCCATCAAGGCCTGTACGAGTACGACGCGGTCAGCCGCTTGCGCGACTCGCAACTGGGCACGGAAAAAGTCCACGACGTTCGCAACTACCTGAAAAAGGGCAAGCTGTGGGAGGCTTTCGAGTCCGAAGAGCGTGTGATCCTGCTGATCGACGAAATCGACAAGGCCGACATCGAGTTCCCGAACGACCTGCTGCAAGAACTCGACAAGATGGAGTTCTACGTTTACGAGATCGACGAGACCATCAAGGCCAAGAAACGCCCGATCATCATCATTACCTCCAACAACGAGAAAGAGCTGCCGGACGCCTTCCTGCGCCGCTGCTTCTTCCACTACATCGCCTTCCCTGACCGCACCACCCTGCAAAAAATCGTCGACGTCCACTACCCGGACATCAAGAAAGACCTGGTCAGCGAAGCGCTGGACGTGTTCTTCGACGTGCGCAAGGTGCCGGGCCTGAAGAAGAAGCCGTCGACCTCCGAACTGGTGGACTGGCTGAAGCTGCTGATGGCCGACAACATCGGCGAAGCCGTACTGCGCGAACGTGATCCGACCAAGGCCATCCCGCCGCTGGCCGGCGCTTTGGTGAAGAACGAACAGGACGTGCAATTGCTTGAGCGTCTGGCGTTCATGAGCCGTCGTGGCAGTCGATAAGGGCCAACGCCATGTTGCTCAACCTGTTCAATGAAATGCGCGCAGCCAAGGTGCCGGTCTCGGTGCGTGAACTGCTGGACCTGATCAACGCGTTGAAACAGCGCGTGACGTTCGCCGACATGGACGAGTTTTACTACTTGGCCCGGGCGATCCTGGTGAAGGACGAAAAGCATTTCGACAAGTTCGACCGCGCCTTCGGTGCTTACTTCAATGGCCTGGAAAAACTCGACGACCACTTGCAGGCGCTGATCCCTGAGGACTGGCTGCGCAAGGAATTCGAGCGCTCGCTGACCGACGAAGAGCGGGCGGCGATCCAGTCCCTCGGTGGCCTGGACAAACTGATCGAAGAGTTCAAGAAACGCCTGGAAGAACAGAAAGAACGCCATGCCGGCGGCAACAAGTGGATCGGCACTGGCGGCACGAGCCCGTTTGGTTCTGGCGGTTTCAACCCCGAAGGCATTCGGGTCGGCGACGCCGGCAAGCGCCAGGGTAAAGCGGTCAAGGTCTGGGACCAGCGCGAGTACAAGAACCTCGACGATTCGGTGGAACTGGGCACGCGCAACATCAAGGTCGCGCTGCGCCGTTTGCGCAAGTTCGCCCGTCAGGGTGCGGCGGAAGAACTCGATATCGATGGCACCATCGACCACACCGCCAAGGATGCCGGCTTGCTGAACATCCAGATGCGTCCGGAGCGACGCAACACGGTCAAGTTGTTGCTGCTGTTCGACATCGGCGGCTCGATGGACGCGCACGTGAAGATCTGCGAAGAGCTGTTCTCGGCCTGCAAGACCGAGTTCAAGCACCTGGAGTACTTCTACTTCCACAACTTCATTTATGAATCGGTGTGGAAGAACAACATGCGCCGCACTTCCGAGCGCACGTCGACCATGGACCTGCTGCACAAGTACGGCGCCGACTACAAAGTGATCTTCATCGGCGACGCCGCCATGGCGCCGTATGAAATCACCCAGCCCGGCGGCAGCGTCGAGCACTGGAACGAAGAAGCCGGTTACGTGTGGATGCAGCGCTTCAAGGAGAAGTACAAGAAACTCATCTGGATCAACCCGTACCCGAAGGACACGTGGAGCTATACCTCGTCGACCAACATCGTGCGGGATTTGATCGACGACCAGATGTATCCGCTGACCCTTCGGGGGTTGGAGGAAGGGATGCGGTTTTTGTCCAAATAAGGCGTTTCACCTGTGGCGAGGGGGCTTGCCCCCGTTGAGTTGCGAAGCGACCCCAAATCTGCAATCGCGATGTATCAGATACACCGCATGCAATGGTTTTACGACTGCTGCGCAGCCGAACGGGGGCAAGCCCCCTCGCCACAGTTAAAAGCGCCGTAAATACTCAACGTATTCGCGATGCGCCACTTCCTGCACCACCGGCCGCAACCGCACCTGCGCACCCGGCAGACACTGCGCCAGCCGCGCCAATGCCAACGGCGTCAACGCCCCCAATCGCGGATAACCGCCAATGGTCTGCCGATCATTGAGCAGCACAATCGGCTGCCCGTCCGGTGGCACCTGGACCGCGCCCAATGGAATGCCTTCGGAAATCATCTGTTTGCCCTGGTACTGCAACGCCGTGCCCAACAGGCGAATGCCCATCCGGTCGGCTCGGCTGTCGAGGGTCCAGCTAGTGTTGAAAGCGTCGAACAGGCTTTGCCCGCTGAACTCGCCGATCTGTGCGCCAAGGACCAGATCCAGAGGTGCATTCAGGGTCAGATCGGGTTGCTGGTCCGCCGTGAGCTCACGCAGCAACATCAGCGAATTGCCCGAATAGCGCAAACTCGCGCCGTTGCTCAGCGCACGGCCCATGCCATCCAGTCCACCGAGTTCTTCACGGACCACCGTCGCGCTGCTGCCCAACACCTTTGGCGCGTCAAACCCACCCGGCGCCGCCAGATAGGCGCGAGCGCCGAGCAACGGCTGGGTGAATTGCAAACGCTGCCCCTTGAGCAGCCGGAAACTGCGCCAAGGCGCCAAAGCCTCGCCATCCACTCGAGCCCCCAAATCCGCACCGGCCAGCGCCAGCACGCAATCGTCTTCGGCCACTACAGTGAATCCGCCGAGGGTGATCTCGATCACCGCCGCGTCCAGCCCGTTACCCAACAGCCAGTTGGCCCAGGACATCGAACGCCAATCGGCCGCACCGCCCTGGGTCACGCCCAAATGCCGCACACCGAATCGACCGGCATCCTGCAACAGGCACAACGGCGTGCTCGTCTCAATCGTCAAACGGCTCATGCCAAGGCCTCCAGCGGTGTGTCATCACCGCCCAGGTTGATGAACTCGGCATGGCCGATCGCTTCGAACCGCACGGTATCGCCCGGTTGCATCAGGCTGTAGCCGTCACGATGTCGATCAAACAATTTGGCTGGTGTACGACCGATCAGGTTCCAGCCACCCGGCGATACCACCGGATAGGCGGCCGTCTGCCGTTCGGCGATACCGACACTGCCCGCCGCGACTTTCTTGCGGGGTGTGTTCAGGCGCGGGGCGGCGAGCACTTCTTCCACCAGGCCCATGAAGGCAAATCCCGGGGCAAACCCCAGCGCGAACACTTGATATTCATGCGCGCTGTGGCGGCGGATCACCTCCTCTACCGCCAGCCCGCTGCGTTGCGACAACAGGCTCAATTCCGGGCCGACGCTCAAGTCGTACCACACCGGCAATACATGGCAGGTGCCACGAGTGCGCGCGTTGGGCGTCAGGTCGATCAACGCTTCGGCAATCAACTCCCGTGCCTGGTTCGGGCTCAACGCGGTCAGGTCGTAATGCACCATCAACGTTGTGTAGGACGGCACCAGGTCGATCAAATGCTCAGCGAACGCCGCGCGCAGGCTTTCACTGGCGGCGAGCATCCACGGCATGTTGGCTTCGGCGATCTCGTCGAACAGACGCACCATCAGGCAATCGAGGGCGACCACTTCTACCCGCAGTTTCATGATGCGGTCTGCCGGTACAGGGCTTCACGGATGCGTTGCACGGCGGCGACCGAGTGGGCGTTGTCGCCGTGTACGCAGAGGGTGTTGGCCTGCAAATGCAACGCGCTGCCGTCAATGGCGGTGAGCGGGTCGCCGCGGGCAATCGTCAGCGCCTGTTCGATGATGTGCTCCGGGTCGTGATGCACGGCGCCCGGGGTTTGTCGCGAAACCAGCCTGCCGGCGCTGTCGTAGGCGCGGTCGGCAAAGGCTTCGAACCACAGGGTCACGCCGTACTCGTCGCCCAACTGCTGGGCGGCGCTGTTGTCTTTGGTCGCCATCAACATCAGCGGCAGGCTGCGGTCGTAGGACGCCACGGCTTGCAGCACCGCACGCAATTGGGCCGGGTTGGCCATCATGTCGTTGTACATCGCGCCATGAGGTTTGACGTAGCTCACCCGCCCACCCTGAGCGCGGCAGATGCCATCGAGTGCGCCGATCTGGTAGTGCAGAATGTCTTGAAGTTCCTGGGTGGCATAGGCCATGGAGCGACGGCCGAAACCGACCAGATCCTGATAGGCCGGATGCGCGCCGATCTGCACCCCATGGCTGAGAGCCAGGCTGACGGTCTTGCGCATGATGCTCGGGTCGCCGGCATGGAAACCGCAAGCGATGTTGGCGCAATCGATGAAGGGCATGACCTCGGCGTCCAGACCCATGGTCCAGCTGCCGAAGCTCTCGCCGATGTCGCAGTTCAGTAGCAGGCGGCTCACGATGAACACTCCTGTAGGCTTTATTCTTTTTAGCTGCGGGACATTTCTGATCCCGCAGGTTATCAGTTACTGCGCATCCAGTTGTTTGCCACGGGTTTCCGGCAGGCTCAGGGCCGCGAGGATCACCACGCCGTAGGACACCGCCGCAAAGGCACCGATGCCTACACTCAACGGAACGGTCTGGCTGAGCAGACCGATCAGCAGCGGAAACAACGCCGCCAGCGCACGGCCGATGTTGTAGCAAAAACCCTGGCCCGAACCGCGAATCCGTGTAGGGAACAACTCGGTCAGGAACGCGCCCATGCCGCTGAAAATCCCCGAGGCGAAGAAGCCCAACGGGAAGCCCAGCCACAGCATCACGCCGTTGCTGACCGACAGTTGCGTGTACAGCAGGACGATGGTGAAGGAACCGACCGCGAACAGGATGAAGTTCTTTTTTCGTCCGAGGATGTCAGTCAAATAAGCGCTGATGACATAGCCGACGTAGGAACCGATGATCACCATCGCCAGATAACCGCCGGTGCCGAGTACGCTCAACCCGCGTTCGTTCTTCAGAAAAGTCGGCAGCCAGGACGTGATGGCGTAGTAGCCGCCCAATGCACCGGTAGTCAGCAGCGAAGCGCGAATGGTGGTGAACAGCATGTCGGGGGCGAAGATCTCGTAGAACTTCGACGGATTGCTCGGCTCCTGTTTAGCCTTGGCCTCACGGTAGATTTCCGGGTCTTTCACCAACCGGCGAACGAAAATCACGAAAATCGCCGGCACGATGCCAAGGAGGAACAGTGCACGCCAGGCGTCTTCCGGCGGCAATACCGAGAACAGCAGCGCATACAGAATTGCCGTCAGGCCCCAGCCCAGCGCCCACCCGGATTGCACCATGCCCACAGCCTTGCCGCGGTCCTTGGCACGAATGACTTCGCCGATCAGCACTGCACCGGCCGTCCACTCGCCACCGAAACCAAAGCCCATCAACGTGCGCGCAATCAGCAGTTGCTCGTAGTTTTGCGCGAAGCCGCAGAGGAAGGTGAAGAAGGCAAACCACAACACCGTCAGTTGCAAGGTGCGAACACGACCGATGCGGTCGGAGAGAATCCCCGCTACCCAGCCACCGATGGCCGAGGCGATCAGGGTGCTGGTATGAATCAGCCCGGCCTGCCCGGTGGTGATGCCCCACATCGCAATCAGGGTCGGCACCACGAAGCTGAGCATTTGAGTGTCCATGCCATCCAGGCCATAGCCGATCTTGCAGCTCCAGAAGGTGCGACGTTCTTGCTGATTGATGTTTCGATACCAGTCGAAAGGTCCCGGCCGGGCCGTTGCTTTCGGGATGGCGGTGCTGTCGGGCGCACTCATGGCAAATCTCCGCGCTGATTTTATTGGTATTGTTCTGAGCCCCGACGACGCCTATCGTGGGAACCGGATGCGCCGATTTTTGGTCGCACACCCCTGCTGCGTCCAACTAATAAAAACCCGCCTTAGCCATAAGAAATCTTTATCCCATGAACCTGAAGTTTCTCGAGACCTTCGTCTGGGTCGCCCGACTCAAGAGCTTTCGCCTCACGGCCGACAAGCTCTTCACCACCCAGGCGTCGATTTCCAGCCGTATTGCCGTGCTGGAAAGCGAGCTGGGGGTGAAGCTGTTTCTGCGTGATTCGCGCGGCGTCAGCCTGACGCCCGAAGGCTTGAAAGTGCTCGACTATGCCGAGCAGATGATGGACACCATGCAGGCGCTCAAACAATCGATCGAAACCCGTTCGAGCAAGGCCGGACGTGTGCGCATCGGTGTGATGGACACCGTGATCCACACCTGGCTCAGCCCCTTGGTGGCGCAGATGACTGATCACTACCCGCGGGTGGAAATCGAGCTGGTGGCCGATACCTCGCTCAACCTCTGCGATCAGCTGCAAAAAGGCTTTCTCGATGTGATCCTGCAAACCGACCTGCTGCGTCATGAGAGCGTGCGCAGCCTGGAACTGGCGAGCCACCCGATGGGCTGGATCGTTGCCAGCAATTCCATCTACAACCGTGAGTATTCAGGCATCGCCGATCTGGCGAACGAACGGATCATCACCTATTCGAAAAACTCCCATCCGCATCAGGAAGTGCTCAGCCTGATGCAAGCCAATGGCGTGATGGCGCCTCGATTGAACTGCGTGAATTCGGTGTCGGCGATTACCCGCTTGTTACGCGACGGCTTTGGCATCGGCGCGTTGCCACCGGTGCTGGTGGCCGAAGAACTGGCGCGCGGCGAATTGACCTTGCTCGACATCGAACAACGTCCGCCGAACTTGCAGGTTGTGGTGTCGTGGCGGGTGGGCGTGGAGTGGGTCGAAGAGATTGTGGCGTTGTGTCAGCAGGTGCTGGAGGGGTATGCGCGGAAGGTGGGTGAGGGCTACATCGTTTTAAATCGCTGAAGATCAAAAGATCGCAGCCTTCGGCAGCTCCTACAGATGAGCGCGCTGCCGAAGGCTGCGATCTTTTCTTACAAACCGCGCAAATCCCGTTCTTCAATCGGCCGGCTCTGGCGCAGGCGTTTGCCGCCCAGCACCACCCAGTCGATCAGACGGAACAGGCATTCAATCCCGAACGACAGCAGCAACGCGCCGCTCATGCCCCAGATCATCGCCTCAGGCGTCAGCAGGATCTGATAGCTGTAGCCATTCCAGGTTTCCTTGCGAATGTCCGGATCGGCGGCCAGCACCACTTGCAGGAAGCGGATGTACCACGGGCCTTGCATCGCCTGAAACTGCTTGTCCAGCGCCACCTGGCGGGTCAACAGGTTGCTCAGGCTGTCGGCATCGCTGCGAAAGATCGGGTCTTCACTGGCGCGATAATGGGCAACCAAGGCCAGCATATCGCCCTTGAAAAACTGATTGGCGGTGCCCTGAAACCCACTCAGGCTGGTTTGCGCCTCAATCAGATGCGCCTCGACCCGCTTGGCATAATCGTTGATGAACCCCGGCACCTGGACACCGATCAACAGGCCCGCCGCAAACAACACCAGTCGTAGATAACTGAGCAACATGGGGAACAATCCTTAAAGGGTCTGGCCCTGGCTGACGCATTCGCCGCGTCGCCACAGGCTCCATTGACCCGGTTCGTAACGGGTCCAGGTTTCGTTTTCGGTCAACGGCTCGGTGGCGATCACGGTGACCACGTCATTGGGTGTGGTTTCGGCCTGAAAATCGACGATCACGTCGACATCTTTCAAGCGCGCCGGACCGAATGGAGCACGCCGGGTGATCTGTGCCAGCTTGGTAGAGCAGTAGCAGAACAGCCAGTCGCCATCACTGAGCAGGCAGTTGAACACGCCTTTGCTGCGGTATTCGGCGCAAGCGGCCACCAGGTCCGGCAGCAGCGTTTCGACCTCAACCGGCTCAGGGAACGCCGCCCGCACGCGGTTGAGCAAATCACAGAACGCCGCCTCGCTGTCGGTATCACCGACGGGGCGGTAGAAACTGGCCGTTGGCTGAAAGTCTGCCAATTGGCCGTTATGCGCGAAACACCAATTGCGTCCCCACAGTTCACGGACAAACGGATGGGTGTTGGACAGGCAGACCTTGCCGACGTTGGCCTGGCGGATGTGTCCGATGACCACTTCGCTCTTGATCGGATAACGCTGCACCAGGTTGGCGACTTCCGATTCGCTGCTCGCAGCCGGGTCCTGGAACAGGCGCAGCCCGCGACCTTCATAGAAAGCGATACCCCAGCCATCACGATGCGGGCCAGTGCGCCCGCCGCGCTGCATCAGCCCGGTGAAGCTGAAGACAATATCGGTCGGGACATTGGCGCTCATGCCCAATAACTCACACATGCTCGGGATTCTCGCTCAATGACAGGGCCGGGGTTACAGACGGGGTTCGACGCGCATCCGCTGGGGATTGCTCGGCACAGGCGGACGACCGTAGCGATCATCGCCGGCACCGCCGAAAGGATGATCCTCCTCCGACTCGTCGGCACGGGCAGCCGCTTTGGCGGCGGCAGCCTGCTCCTTGCGAGCGCTGGAGGCACGTTCGATAGGGAAGCGGATCGCCACCATCACCAGATAGAGACCAAAGGCGATCATGCCGTACATGAACAGATCGGAAATCGCCCGCCAGGCGTTGTTGCCGACCTTGAACAACAGGTCCAGGGCGGTAATGGCGATGGCCGGTGCAACTTTATCCTTCACCGGGTCAATGATGGTCGGGCTGAACAGCAGCACCACCACCAGCAGCCGCAGCGGCTCGCGCAGCCAACGCCACATCCAGTGGGTAATGCGCATCCACACCAACAGGCAGCCCAAAGCGGCAAAGGCGTAGAGGCCCCAAGCGATCAGATAGTCGTTCTCGGTCATGGTGTCCATGGCAAGGCAGGCAAAGAGGCGCTTATGATAACGGCTTTTCGCCCATCAGGCTGCATCAATGCCTGACAGTTAAGCCGGCCCGCTCCCACAGGTTGCCAAGCCCCCTATTCCGTACTGTTCGAGAGTCCTTCATGCCTCTATCCGCCAACATTCACGACGCCCCGATCGCCCACAGGGCTGAAGGTCCCGACCCGTATGCCTGGCTGCAAGAACGCGACACCGCGGCCGTGCTCGATTACCTCAAGGCTGAAAACAGCTATCAGGAAGCACAAACCGCCGATCAGGCCGGGTTGCGCGAAACGCTGTTCGAGGAAATCAAAGGCCGGATTCTCGAGACGGACCTGTCCCTGCCTTCGCCGTGGGGACCGTATCTGTATTACACGCGCACCACGGCAGGCGACGAATATGCCCGACACTACCGCTGCCCGCGTCCGGCCGATGACAGCCTGACCCTCGACGAAAACCAGGAACAACTGCTGCTGGACCCGAACGTGCTGGCCAACGGCGGCTTCTTTTCCCTTGGCGCGTTCAGCATCAGCCCGGACCATCAGCGTCTGGCCTACAGCATCGACGCCACGGGTGATGAGATTTACACGCTGTTCGTGAAGGAACTGTCCGACGGGCGTGTCAGCGAACTGGAGTTCCAGGATTGCGACGGCAGCATGACCTGGGCCAACGACAGCCTGACGCTGTTTTTCGGTGAACTGGACGACACTCACCGCCCGCACAAGCTGTACCGCTACCGTCTGGACGGCACGGCGGCCGAAGAAGTGTTCCATGAGCCGGACGGGCGCTTCTTCATGCATTGCTACCGCTCAAGCTCCGAACAGCAATTGCTGCTGTCCGTGGGCAGCAAGACCACCAGCGAAGCCTGGGTCCTCGACGCCAACCAGCCGCAGCAAGCCTTTACCTGCATCGCGCCACGGGTCGAGGATCATGAATATGACGTCGACCACGGTATGCTCGATGGTCAATGGACCTGGTTCATTCGCACCAACCGCGATGGCATCAACTTTGCCCTGTACACGGCTGTCGATACCGGCAGTGCGCCGTTCGAGGCCGACTGGCAAATCCTGATTGCCCACAGCGACAGCGTGATGATCGACGGTATCAGCCTGAACACCGGCGCCATGACCCTGAGTCTGCGGATCGGCGGCCTGCCGGTGATTGAAGTTCACCCACAAGGTTTGTCGCCCTATCGCGTGCAATTGCCGGACGCGGCCTACAGCCTGCACGTGCAAAACAGCCTGGAGTTCGTCAGCGACCGGATTCGCCTGCGCTACGAAGCGTTGAACCGTCCGGCGCAAATCCGCCAGCTTGAACTGGCGACCGGCGAGCAGAAAGTCCTCAAGCAAACCCCGGTGCTTGGCCCGTTCGATGCCGATGCCTATGTCAGCCAGCGCCTGTGGGCGACCGCGCCGGACGGTACACAAGTGCCGATCAGCCTGGTGATCAAACGCGAAAACCTCGGCAAACCGGTTCCACTGTATTTGTATGGTTACGGCGCCTACGGCGAGAGCCTCGACCCTTGGTTCTCCCACGCACGCCTGAGCCTGTTGGATCGCGGCATGGCGTTTGCCATTGCGCACGTGCGCGGCGGTGGCGAACTGGGGGAAGCCTGGTATCGCGCCGGCAAGCAGGAGCACAAGCACAACACGTTCAGCGACTTCATTGCCTGTGCCGAACACCTGATCGCCAATGGCTTCACCACCGCGCCACAACTGGCGATCAGCGGCGGCAGCGCTGGTGGACTGCTGATCGGCGCGGTACTCAACCAACGGCCGGAGCTGTTTGGTGCGGCCATTGCCGAAGTGCCGTTCGTCGACGTGCTTAACACCATGCTCGACCCGGACCTGCCGTTGACCGTAACGGAATACGACGAGTGGGGTAATCCCGAAGAGCCGGACGTCTATGATCGGATCAAGGCCTATGCCCCGTACGAAAACGTCACCGCACAAGCCTATCCGGCGACGCTGGTCATTGCCGGCTACAACGATAGCCGCGTTCAATACTGGGAAGCGGCCAAATGGGTGGCGAAGTTGCGCGCGAGCAAAACCGACAACAATCCCCTGCTGCTCAAGACTGAACTCGGTGCCGGGCATGGCGGGATGAGCGGGCGTTATCAGGGATTGCGTGACGTAGCACTCGAATACGCCTTTTTGTTCAAGGTTTTGGGTATTGCCTGAGGAACTTGGGCCGATGAACCGGTCTTAATTCCGCACACCGAATGCCGATACAACACCTGCTCGCTTCCACAGGGGATTTACGGTGATTTCAAATTCGAGTCGGCAACACACACAAAAGACCATGACGACATGTCAGAACCAACCTTTCTAAACAACGAAATTCGCGACTGGCTGATGGACTGCGGCCTGTTCAATCAACTGCTGCCAGCGGACTTTGCCGCAGCATCGGGCTATTTCAGCATCAGCACCATTGCCCAGGGCGAACAGATTTTCCAGGAGGGCGATGCCGGCAGCTTCATGTGCATCATCCACACCGGCCAGGTCTCGGTGCAGAAAACCACCGCTGACGGGCAACGAGTAACCATCGCTACATTGCGCAGCGGTCGCTCGTTCGGCGAAATGGCCGTCCTCGACGGCGAACGGCGCTCGGCCAGTTGCGTGGCGGCGAGCAATTGTCAGCTGCTCAATCTGGGTAAGGACTCGCTGGAAAAAATGCTCAATGACGCACCGAAAATCGCTGCCAAGATCATCCGCGCCCTCGCCGTTTCGCTGTCCAAACGCTTGCGCATGGCCGATGGGCAATTGCTCTCCCAGCAGGTCTAACCGCCCGGTGACTTGGGTTTCGGTGGGTTAGGCTCCAGCCCCGGCAGTGGCTGGTCCTTGGTCGGCGGGCTCGGCTTGTTGATGGGCACCAACGGCGGACCACTGCTACCCGGGCCGACCCTGGGCAATGGCGCCGGGCTGATTTGCGGATAGGGCGTGGGCGTCGCGGTACCCGGTGAGCCGGGCATCGCAGCGGGACTGATGGGCGTGGCCTGCAACGGTTGGGCCTGTGCTGCAGTTATCGCGAGCGCGGCCAGGGCAATGACCGTTAGAATGGTGCGCTTCATCAATGGCTCCGTTAGCCTTGTTGTCATAAACAGGCTACTCCCAACTGCGTCTGTTTGCCCCTCCGAGTTCTGCCAATTTTCTTCAAGTGAGCCCCATGAAACGTTTCGTTCTGCTCGACACCACCCCCATCCCGGAAAACGGCGGAGCCCTGTGCCTGTTCGAATACGGTGAGGATTTCGTCATCAAGATCCAGGGCGGTGACGGCGGGCAATTGATGAACACCCGCATGCACGGCTCCGAGGATGCCCTGGCCGAGATCCCTTGCCGCAAGGTCGCCGGTCTGCCGAATTCACGTGTATTGATCGGTGGCCTGGGCATGGGCTTCACCCTCGCCTCGGCCCTCAAGCACCTGGGCAAGACCGCCGAAGTGGTGGTCGCTGAGCTGGTCCCTGGCGTTGTGGAGTGGAACCGTGGTCCGCTCGGCGAGAAAGCGGGAAACCCGCTTCAAGACCCGCGCACCGTGATCCGCATGGAAGACGTGGCCAAGGTCCTGCAAGCCGAGCCGCAGGGTTTCGATGCGATCATGCTCGATGTCGACAACGGCCCCGAAGGCCTGACCCAGAAAGCCAACAGCTGGCTGTATTCCGCCGGCGGCCTGAGCGCCTGTGCCAAAGCCCTGCGCCCCAAAGGCGTGCTGGCGGTCTGGTCGGCCAGTGCGGACCGGCAGTTTTCCGACAAGCTGAAAAAGGCCGGTTTCAAGGCCGAGGAAGTGCAGGTCTTCGCCCACGGCAACAAAGGCACTCGCCACACCATCTGGATTGCCGAGAAGCTCAAGGGCTGAGCTAAACTGGCTGCATAACCGTCATTAGTCTTTCTACAAAGGTGAACCCATGAGTTCGTCCACCCCAACCAACACGTCGAAACTGGACCGTATCCTCGCCGACAACCAGCGCGACAAGGAAATGGGTTACCGCGACAAGGCCCTGAAAATGTACCCGCACGTGTGCGGCCGCTGCGCCCGTGAGTTCTCCGGCAAGCGCCTGAGCGAACTGACCGTGCATCACCGCGACCACAACCACGACAACAACCCGCAGGACGGTTCGAACTGGGAGCTGTTGTGCCTGTACTGTCACGACAACGAACACTCGCGCTACACAGACCAACAGTATTTCGATGAAGGCTCGCTGAGCACACCGAAAATCGCCAAGGCGACGCATAACCCGTTTGCGGCGCTGGCTGGCCTGATGAAGAAAGACGACTGAAAATCCTCAGCGCCTGGAATGGCCCCATCGCGGGCAAGCCCGCTCCCACAGTGATTGATGGTGACCACAAATGTGGTGTACACCACAGCACCCTGTGGGAGCGGGCTTGCCCGCGATTTCGATAGCCCGGACACCACCAATCTCAAACTGAACACCCCTGCCCCATTCCCCGTATAATCGCGCTTTTTTCCCGAAAGGCACCCCGCTCGTGGCAGACAAACGGTACAGCTGCATTGGTTTGTATAACCCCAAATCACCGGAGAACGTCGGTTCGGTGATGCGCGCCGCTGGCTGTTATGGCGTGGCGTCGGTGTTCTACACCGGCAAACGCTATGAACGCGCCGCCGATTTCGTCACCGATACCAAGCGTGTCCACTACGACATCCCGCTGATCGGCATCGACGACCTGAAAAAAATCCTGCCGCTGAACTGCGTGCCGGTCGCCGTGGAGCTGGTCGAGGGCGCCCGCCCGCTGCCGGAGTACACCCACCCGGACCGCGCGCTGTACATCTTCGGTCCTGAAGACGGTTCGCTGGATCAAGAGATTCGCGACTGGTGCGAAGACGTGGTCTACATCCCGACCACCGGTTGCATGAACCTGGCTGCCACGGTCAACGTCGTGCTTTATGACCGCATGGCCAAAGGGCTCAACACCCGCTCGGGGCCAAAATTCCGCTGAGCCACCGCACATTCGATGGAACAAGCGACAGGCCCCGGCAGTCAGCTTAACTATCGAGACTGAAGCTGCCCTTCCCTGCCTGGAGATAGATCATGAGCGAACTCAAACGCGTCGAGCGTATCGAATCCACCCCGTTCCAGACTCCTTCCGAACAGAACGTCCAGGGCTGGGAGCGCATCGGCTCGATAGCGGGTGGCGTGGTGATGGTGGGCAAGGGCCTGCGTCGCGGCGGGATCTTTGGTTTGATTCAAGTGGCCATCGGCGGTGTTGCCCTGGCCCGTGGTATCACCGGCCACAGTTCGGCAAAAAGCCTGCTGGAGAAAAGCCGACAGGACATGGACAACGTACGGGCGAAAATCCAGCGGGCGGGTGAAGAGCTGAAGACGCTGAAGGCCAATGCCGAGGCAGCAACCAAAACCGCGACGGTTACGGGCAATGATTCATTGAATTCGCCAAAAACCGGCGTTTGATGATTCAAAGTAAAAGATCGCAGCCTGCGGCAGCTCGTGTGTGCGCGCCCTGCAGGAGCTGCCGCAGGCTGCGATCTTTTGATCCCTACTGAAGCAACCCGGTATCAAGGACCTTCGAAGCGTCGCCAATAACACTCTCCGACAGCTGCACAAACGCCTTGGTATCGATGCTCTCCAGCCGTATCGCCCCGCGCAACACATCATCCAGCGAGCGCTTGTTGCGCGTCTTCAGGCGAATCTCGCGATCCAGTTCCTGCAGCATCACCACCGCCCTGGCTACCTGCGCCGGGCTGGCCTGCTCACCGCGCAAGGTCGTGACCTTCTCGCCGCTCTTGAGCAGTTTTTCATGCAGGCTCTCGAACCGCTCATCGCTCATCCCTCCCGCCCGACGCACCCACTCAATCGCGTAATACTCGGCAAGTCCTTCACTGATCCAGTCACTGCGCTGTTTGTCGTTGATTCGCCCGAACACCTGGGCCAGCTCCCGCACCAGCGCACTGGTGCCGCTTTCACTGACCAGCGGCAGACGACTGTTGAGGTAGATCGACTCGTGCCCGGCCAGGCTGCCGCGCCACATGGGATCACTGGCGCCGACAATCAGCAGCTTGGCGGGATGATGAGGGAACACGGCTTGCACTTGCGGCCAGACGAACGTCAACAGCGTCAGCACATCCATTCGGCGCATGCCCTGCCCCTGCGGGGAGCTGACCGTGACTTCCGTTTCCCCCAGACGCGTACGGCGACTGCCCAAGTGGCCAGCGAGCATCCAGCCTGTGGGTCTATCGAACAGTCGGGATGGGTTATCGATACGGAATTTGTTTTTGCCGATCCGCGGCCACGCAGTTTCGACGCTCTTCCAGCCGCCGGGCAGCTCGAACTCAAGACGTGACACCAATTCGACGCCGTCCTGCTGATCGAGCCGGGCGGCGGGCACCAGATCGTCGCCGCGCATCAATGCCCAGTTCGGCGTCATGCGCGTATCGAAACTGCCGCTCTTGCGGCCATGGCTAATGCGAACGCGATAGGTCAGGCTGGCCTTGTCGGCGGCCGGTCGCCAAACACCGCGAGCCTGCTTGCCGGGGCTCAGTTGCCATTGTCCGTCAGCCTTGAAATCGCTGTAGTGAGTGCCGTCGCCGAGGTCGAAATCCAGACTGCGCACCGCTGCCCCCTGGGCCAGGGTCAGACGCACTTCGGCCTGGTCGCTTTGCGGCAACAGGCGCACGTGATAATCCAGATCAACCTTCTGAGCCGCCCACACGGGCGAGCCCAGGGCCAGACACCCAACCGTCAACGCCAGCCGCCATCCCACAGCCATACACACTCCTTCGTGAAACGTCAGATCCGTGGGCGATCAGCCTGCCCGGAAAATCAGATGTTCTTCCCAATCATCTTCCGGCACGCTGCCTTCGGCGAGCATGCGCCCTGACTGGGAAATGCGTTCGTGGTGCACCGCGTCGCGATCACCGCACACCAGGTGATGCCACAGCGGCAGGTCCTTGCCTTCGCTGACCAGGCGATAGCCGCAGGTCGGCGGCAGCCACTTGAACTCATCAGCCTTGCCCGGAGTGAGCTGGATACAGTCCGGCACCGAATCACGACGATTCGGGTAGTCGGTGCACTGGCAGGTTTTCAGGTCCAGCAGTTTGCAGGCAATGCGCGTGTAATAGACGCTGTTGTCATCTTCGTCTTCCAGCTTTTGCAGGCAGCACAGGCCACAACCATCGCACAGCGATTCCCATTCCTCCTGATCAAGTTGATCGAGGGTTTTGCGTATCCAGAACGGTTCTACTTTGGCAGCCATGGTTCGAGCGTCGACATCAGGTGGTGAAAAGGCCGCCAGTCTAGTGCCCGCAGGCCTTGCGGCCAAGCATTGGCGACTGCCGGTAGAACGTGCTTGTCAGTTTTAGCGCCGCCAAGTAGGGTTTTGCGTCGCCCACACCTTCAAACGTAGCAAGGAATCTATTGATGAGTGCCAACCCACGCGTTGCCGAGTACGCCATTCACCCGCAGTTCACCGATCGTTGGTCGCCCCGCGCCTTCACCGGTGAAGCCATTTGCGAAGAAACCCTGCTGAGCTTTTTCGAAGCCGCGCGCTGGGCGCCGTCGGCGTACAACTCGCAGCCATGGCGGTTTCTCTATGCGCGTCGCGATACACCGAACTGGGAGCGTTACCTGGGCCTGCTCAACGAGTTCAACCGCAGCTGGGCGCAGCATGCCTCGGCATTGGTGATCGTGATCTCGAAAACCACCTTTACCGCACCTGGCGCCACCGAAGAAACCCCGGCGCTGTGGCACACCTTCGACACCGGTTCGGCCTGGGGTCATCTGGCGCTGCAAGCGAGCATCAGCGGCTGGCACACCCACGGCATGGCCGGTTTCGATCAGGAGCTGACCCGCAAAGAACTGAACATTCCTGAAGGTTACGCACTGCACGCGGCCGTGGCCGTTGGCAAGCTGGGCGACAAGGCCAGCCTGGCGGAATACCTGCAGGCCCGTGAAGCGCCGAGCCCGCGCCGTCCGTTGAGCGAATTGGCAGCGGAAGGTGAATTCACCCTCTAACCCACACGACAAAACCC
>NZ_JAUHUK010000032.1:0-46466 GCF_030417915.1 Pseudomonas sp. C32
AGGTCAAGACTTCAAGAGGCGGGTTTTTCTCCGTACCAGCGTGGCGTGTATACCCAACTACCGCCACCTGCACGCGTAAATGCACTAGTAGTGGATGAGCCCACCAGGACCATGGTGCGCATATCCACCTGGTCTGGAGTCAACTGGCCAAGTGTTGTCACTCGCAGCGTCTGACCCGGACGACCAATATCTCGCCCCAGCACTATCGGGGTTTCAGGGGAGCGATGTCCGGCGACAATTTCCAATGCCCGACCCAATTGCCATGGTCGAGAGCGCGAGATCGGGTTGTAAAAGGCCAGCGCCAGATCGGCTTGAGCCGCCAGGTCCAGGCGCTTCTCGATAATGGCCCAGGGTTTGAGGTTATCCGACAGCGACAGCACACAGAAATCATGCCCCAGCGGCGCACCGGCCTGGGCAGCCGTCGCCAGCGAGGCGGAAACCCCGGGCAGAATCTCGAGATCGACATTGTGCCAATGGACATCAGTGGATTCGTGCAACGCCTCCAGCACCGCCGCGGCCATGGCGAAAACGCCCGGGTCACCCGAGGACACCACCACGACAGAGCGCCCCTGAGCGGCGAGTTCGAAGGCGTGACGGGCGCGCTGCATCTCTTCGCGGTTGTCAGTGCAGTGCAGCACCTGATCCGCGCGAAACGGCCCGGCCATGCGTACGTAAGTCTCGTAACCCAGCACATCATTGGCGCGAGCCAGCTCCGACTTGACCGCTGGCACCATCAGTTCGGCGGCGCCCGGCCCCAGACCAATCACCGCCAAGCGTCCGCGAGGGCGACCGATCAGCAACGGATCCAGTGGGTTATCGGCAACAGCGATGGCAATCGCGTCATCGCCAAGAATGGAAACAGGCTGGCCGACAGCGTTGCGCGCCAGTTCACCCATATCGGTTTCAGCCTTGGCAAACCGCAAGGGCACACCCAGTTCACGCGCAGTTTCTCGCAGCGCCGGGTGGGTCATTTCGGTATCGGGGGCCAACAGGCAAGCCAGCGATTGCACGGCAATTGCGGCCTGATGCAAAACCTGGCGAATGGCGTTCGACAGATCTGAAACCGCACCACTGACCGCCACCACGACGCTACGTGGATAGATCAGCAGTTCGTTAGCCTGCGGCGTCCGTTCGGCATGGCCGACATGTAGCGCCAGTCGCGCCTGAGCATCCTCAGGCAATTGCGCTTGGGCCAGCCACGGTGCAGAACCTTCGATGCGCACCGTTTCACCGGCCAGCAGGTCGGAAACAAAACGCTTACCCAATTCCAGATCGCCAAGGACATAGCCGCTGGGCGGGTTGAGCAGACACGTTCCGAAACGCAACTCACCGCTGGTGGTGATCGCCGCCGAAACGTCCAGTGCGGCGGCAATCTCACGCGCCATCACATTCACCCCGCCGAGACCGCCCAACAGCGGAACTACGGCGCTGCCATCTTCGGCCACCGCCAGTACTGGAGGCTCGGCACCTTTTTCCAGCAACAGCGGCGCCAGCGTGCGGATCACAATCCCGGCAGCGCACAGAGCAATGATCGGCGTACCTTGTTGATACAACTCGCGCAAGGTCGAACCGAATTCACGATAGACATGATCAGCACCGTCCACCCGTTCGGCCAATCCGTGGATCAGGGCGTCGGGGTAGACCTGTTGAATCCTGCGCGCGGTGGCGAGGCTGCCATTGCCGAGAATGACAATCGCCGGAACTGGACGGGTCATCAGCCTTGCCACCTTTCGCCGGGAACGATGATCAACGAGAAGTACGGCGAAGACATCGGCTCGACCTGATCCAGCGGCACGATCTTCTGATTGGCCATGGTCGCGCGCTCGACGTACAACGCACGTTCGGCAAGGCCGAGTTCTTCCAGCACCTGGCGCACCTTGGGAAAGTTACGTCCCAACTTCATGATCACCGCCGCATCGGCATCGGCCAGGCGACGCTTGAGCTCATCGTGCGGCAGCACACCGGAAAGCACCGACAAACTCTGATTGCGATACACCAGCGGCGCGCCGAGCACCGATGCGCCACCCAGCATCGAACACACACCCGGCACCACTTCCGCTTGATAACGCTCGGCGAGGCGGTCGTGCAGGTACATGTAGGAACCGTAGAAGAACGGATCACCTTCGCAGATCACCGCCACATCGCGACCGGCATCCAGATGCGCGGCCACCGCCTGGGCGGCCTCATCGTAGAAATCACTGATGACTTGCTCATAGGACAGCGGTGCCGGCAGCACTTCGGTAGTCACCGGATAAACCAGCGGCAGCAGATTCTGCGCGTCTTGCAGATGCGCTTCGATGATGCCGAAAGCGTTGCCCTTCTTGCCCTTGGCCACGAAGTACGCCACCACCGGCGATTCGCGCAGCAGGCGCAAGGCCTTGACGGTAATCAGTTCCGGATCACCAGGGCCCACGCCAAGGCCGATCAAACGTCCAGGTTGCTGCATCATTCGATCTCCGTGGCGAGGGCATTGACAGCGGCGGCGGCCATGGCGCTTCCGCCCAGGCGACCTTGCATGATGACAAACGGCACGCCACGGCTGTCCGCCGCCAGCGCTGCCTTGGATTCGGCGGCACCGACGAAACCTACCGGGAAGCCGAGGATCAGCGCCGGTTTCGGTGCGCCGGCATCGAGCATTTCCAACAGATAGAACAGCGCGGTCGGCGCGTTGCCGATCACCACCACACTGCCTTCCATATGCGGCCGCCACAGTTCCAGCGCGGCGGCGGAGCGAGTGTTACCCAGCTCGCGGGCTAGCTCGGGAACGCTTTCATCGCGCAGGGTGCAGATCACTGGATTGTTCGCCGGCAAGCGCGCACGGGTCACACCTTCGGAAACCATCCGCGCATCACAGAGGATCGGCGCACCAGCAGCCAGCGCATCACGCCCGGCCTTACCCGCGCCTTCGGAAAACTGCAAACCGTCGATGGCCTCGACCATGCCGCACGCGTGAATCACACGGACCGCGAGTTTCTCCAGATCGGCCGGGATGCGGTCGAGGTTGGCCTCGGCGCGAATGATCGCGAAGGAGTTGCGATAGATCTCCTGACCGTCGCGGATGTAATCAAGCATCAAGGGGGCTCCGTGAGCGGGCGTCGAGCAGGGCTGCGACCGCTTCAATAGTCAGGTTGTGTGCGTGCAGCGTGCCGAAACCCGGTTGCGCTGCATCGCGAAAATAGAGGTCATAATGACCGGCGGAAACGGCCAGCAGGGTGACTGGCGCAGTGTGTGCGGCGGCACAGGATCGCGAGCAACCGCTCAGGTGCACATTCAGTACCTGCCCCTGTCCTTGCAGCAGCGCAGCCAATTGCAAGGCATCACCCTTGGTATCGGCTAGACCTTTGCCGCAGCCCGTCGAACCGGTACAAGCGATCAACCGTGACAATGCTTGATCAGCGTCACATAACAGGCCCAACGCGCGCAGGCGACGCATGACTTCAGCGGCGTCCTCATCGCGAATATTCGGCAGCAACAAGCTTTGCCAGGGTGTGAACCGCAATGTTGCATCGCCGTAATCCTGTGCCAATTGAGCTACGCCACGCAGCATGGTGCCATCGAGCCGCCCCAGCGGCGGCACAGCGCCAACATGGACATAACCGGATTGCGCCTGCGGATTCGCGCCAATGTGCAGGACGTTTGGTTTCGATGATCGCTGCCAATCTGCAATAGGGCTGAAGGGCACGCGCTCGGCCAGTCGACCGAGGAACACCGCGGTCGAAACATTGGCCAGCAAGTGGCGCATGCGCGTTTGGTCGGGGCCCGCCAGTTCCAGGAACAGCTCAAGCACTGCGACCATCAGGCCGTGTCCGTCATCCAACCCGACAGTACCGGCCGGCAATTCGGTGGGACATCCCGCAAGCCCGAATGCCAACCGCAGTTCACCATCACAATGGACAGCCGACAACCACAGATCATGGGCGTGTTCGAGCATCGCCAAAGTTTCGCCGCCGTCGAGTTGCACGGCGAATTTAGCGCTGAGCTCGTGAAAGCGCTCATGTTCCTGGAGTGTCGCAAGGATTTGCTGAGCCAGGTTTCGCGTATCGAACAGCATCTGCGAATCAATGCCCGCACTCGGACTCAACATAAGGTTGCGCACATCGTCGCCCGCCGCCTTCGATGGGCCGAGGCCCGCCGTGATCAGACCTTCGATCAATGCAGCTTCGTCCTTGCCAATGCCTCGAATCTGCACATTTGCCCTGTTGGTGGCCTCGATCACCGAACTGGCATAACGCTGCGCACCATCGGCAATGGCGTTCGCCTGCATCGCGCTCAACACACCTCCGGTGAGTTTTATGCGGCAGATACCACCGTCTCTGGCCTGCACAATTCGCAGTAACCCCGGACAAGCCGAGGGGCGTAATGCGCGGGGAAGAGGAAGGTTGTTCAAAGGGCTACCAGATCAAAAAATGAAAGCGCCTCCAACCGGAAGCGCGCCATATTATGCCTGCATTGGCGCGCGTCATCATAAGACCGCGTGTCGTAAAGGGTCCGCCCCTCAAACCGACATACAGTCGCTCTCACCGACGTTCCGCGTAAAACTCGAAAATCGCATCGGCAATCAGGTCGAGCCGGTGATTCAACTCCTGACGGACCTCTTCAAACCTGGCTCTGTTCAGAGTTAACGGCACAGCACGATGCGTGAGCGTCACATCGCCCACGCGCCAATCCCAAAACAGAAACTCCTCACGCTGGACCTTTGCCCTTAACGAGTAATCATTCAACCCCACCACCAACCGCCCCCCGCTGTCATATTCAGCCGGGGCAATCGCAAACTCCCTGCCGTAGCGACTTTCTTTAGACAATGAAACAAGGGCAGACGAATTAACCATAAGAGCCTCAAACATATCGCTTGTGATTTTCGCCATTCGACTATTAACACCCGCAATCATGTTCAAATAAGCCGAACTCAGCCGACCAGAAAAGCTACTGTAACTTTCCTCAACAACGTTTTTATCTTCATATTCCCAGCCCATTCCCCACAGCGTAATTGCAAAAGCTGAAAACCAGCCTTGGGAATCCGTTTCACGATCACGGGTCTGACTCGCATACCACTGCGCATAGCGTACGGAAGCGTTGACGTCGCGTTTGTCCTGACGTGACAGGCCTCGCGCCGTGGCAATCAAATTGCCGCCCAACAACGACCCGGCAGCCCCTTGCTGATCGAGTGAGGAAAACCCTTGAGCAGACCGTTTTTTGACAGGCACGAAATCTCGTTCAAAGTTTTCGGGATAAGCCAACAAGTCCAGGAGTTCCTTTTCCGAACAATGCATCTTTAAATCCTTTTAAAGTTAATGATTGAACATCCAGCCTATACAACTTCACAACCCCCAACCATCGTGCGGAGTGGCAAACTTAAAACATTCCATTACTCGCCTTTGCCTTCGACGCGTATCATGTGCCGCTTTATACAGATGAAATGAGAATATCCATGACGCGCTGGTTGACCGTGACAGGCATTGGTGAGGACGGCTTCAAAGGTTTGGGCAGAAATGCCCGGCATGCGTTGCTGGCCGCGTCGAAGGTCTTCGGCAGCCAGCGCCAATTGGACCTGCTACCGCCCTGCATTCGCGGTGAACGCCAATGCTGGCCGATCCCATTCTCCCTCGATGCGCTGCTGGCCATGCGCGGTGAGCCGGTCTGCGTGCTCGCCAGTGGCGATCCGATGTTTTTCGGTGTCGGCGCCAGCCTCGCCCGGCAGCTGCCCAACGATGAAATGCTGATACTGCCAGCGCCTTCGTCATGCTCTCTGGCCGCCGCACGAATGGGCTGGCCGTTACAGGAAGTGGTCACCCTATCCGTGGTCGCCCGCCCAATCGCGGCGCTTAATGCGCAGCTCTTCAGCGGCATTCGCCTGCTGGTTCTCAGCAACGACGGCAAAACCCCGTCTCTGATTGCCGAATTGCTGCGCGAGCGCGGATTCGGGCCGAGTCGCCTGAGTGTGTTGGAACATTTGGGCGGTGAAACCGAACGACGCATCGACGGTGTCGCCAACGACTGGACCGATCCCGCCATCGCCGACCTGAACCTGATCGCCATCGACTGCATCGCCGAACCGAACACGCCGCGCCTGTCGCGACTGGCTGGGCTGCCGGACTCGGCCTTCCAGCACGACGGCCAACTGACCAAGCGCGATGTACGTGCGATCACGCTCGCGCGCCTGGCCCCGGTCCCCGGTGAACTGCTGTGGGATGTCGGTGCAGGCTGCGGCTCGATCGGCATCGAATGGATGCGCGCCCACCCCAGTTGTCGTGCGATTGCGATCGAAGCCGATGACGGCCGGCAAACACTGATCGAGCACAACCGCGATGCGCTCGGCGTTCCAGGTTTGCAGCTGGTTCGCGGCAGCGCTCCGCAAGCGCTGACCGGGCTGGAGCGGCCCGACGCCATTTTCATCGGTGGCGGGGTCACTCGCGAGGGCATGCTCGAACAGTGCTGGAGCGCACTCAAACCTGGCGGCCGATTGATCGCCAACGCCGTCACCCTGCAAAGTGAAATGACCCTGATGAACTGGCGCGAACGGTATGGCGGTGAGCTGACGCGCATCCATATCGCCCAGGCACAACCACTGGGAGACTTCGACACCTGGCGTCAGGCCTTGCCGATTACCCTGCTGGACGTGACGAAGCCTTTCGATGCGTGATGAAACCGCCGAACAACCGGCGCCCCTGCGCAGTGGCCTGACCACCGGCAGCTGCGCCACCGCCACCAGCCTCGCCGCTGCACGACTGTTGCTCGGCGGCCTGTCTGCCGACGCGGTCGAAATCATTCTGCCCAAGGGCAAACAGGTGCAGATGCGCCTGGAATTCTGCCGCCTGACCGAACACGGCGCGGAGGCGGGAACCATCAAGGACGCCGGTGACGATCCGGACGTGACCCACGGCGCACTGCTCTTCTGCGAGGTTCGGTTGAGCGCCGAGCCGGGCGTTCGCTTCATCGCTGGTCGCGGTGTCGGCACGGTTACCCGGCCGGGTCTGGTGCTGGGTGTCGGTGAACCGGCGATCAACCCGGTGCCACGCAAAATGATCGGTGATCATCTGGCGCGGCTGGCTGACGAATTCAGTTATGGCGGCGGTTTTGACGTCACGATCAACGTCGAGGACGGCGAGGTCCTGGCGTTGAAAACCATGAACCCCCGCCTGGGGATTCTGGGCGGTCTGTCGATCCTGGGCACCAGTGGCATCGTTCGGCCGTTCTCCTGTGCGGCCTACATCGCCTCGATCCATCAAGGCATCGATGTCGCCAAGACCAACGGTTACCTGCACATCGCCGCCTGCACCGGCAACGCCAGCGAAGACACCATGCGCAGGGTCTACAACTTGCCGGAGATCGCCCTGATCGAAATGGGCGACTTCGTCGGCGCCGTGCTCAAGCACCTGCGCAAAGTGCCTGTGGATAAACTCAGCCTTTGCGGCGGCTTCGGCAAGATCAGCAAACTGGCCGCCGGACACATGGATTTGCACAGCCGCCACTCGAGCATCGATCTGCCGCAACTGGCCGAATGGGCGGCTGCAATCGGTGCCGATACGGCTTTGCAGCACAGCATTCGCGAGGCCAATACCAGTCAACAAGCCTTGGCCATGGCCAGCGCCGCCGGGGTCGCCCTCGGTGATGAGGTGTGCCGACACGCCCTGAACTTCGCCCGCAGCGTCGTGCCGGCACAGGTTCAGGTCGAGGTGTTTGCCATCGACCGTCAGGGTGGGATCGTCGGTCATGCTGGAGCGTTTGAATGAAACGAATCCTGCTGCTCGGCGGTGTGACCGAAGCCTTGGCCATCGCCCGCACACTGGGGCCACAACACATCTATAGCCTGGCCGGTATCGGTCGGGTGCCGACAGATCTGCGGTGCCAGGTTCGTGTCGGCGGTTTTGGCGGCGCGGAAGGCCTGGCGCAATACATCCGCGAGCAAGGCGTCGATCTCCTCCTCGACGCCACCCATCCTTACGCCGCCCAGATCAGCCAGAACGTCGCGACCGCCGCCCGCTTGAGCGGCATTGCCTGTTGGGCGCTGCGACGTCCGGCGTGGCAACCACAACCTGGCGATGACTGGCGGGAAGTCAGCGACTGGGCCGAACTGATCGAAACCCTGAAACCCTTCCGCCGCCCCCTGTTCACCCTCGGCCGCGAGCCGTTGCAACATCTGGACGAAATCCCTGCGGAGCAATTCTGGACCCTGCGCGCACTGGACGTTTACCCGGGCAACGAACGCTGCGAAGTGATCGGTGCACGTGGTCCGTTCCTGATCGACGATGAACGTGCGCTGTTCGAACGGCGCCATATCGACGTGCTGATCAGCAAGAACAGCGGCAGCAGCGCTACTGAACCGAAACTGGAGGTGGCACGGGAGCGCAGGGTACCGGTGATTGTGTTGACGCGGCCGGTGTTGCCGGGGGTTGATAGGGAGTTTGGGTCGGTGGCAGATGTGCTGGAAGCGTTATCAATGCCTGGCATCCGCTAGAGATTGCGAATTTTCTGACAGCACACTCGGAGAAAGCTGGCTGTCCACTCTACAACCGACCCTCTATCGTTCCCGCCTCCTAGGATGGATCAAGCGCTGCCGCCATTCTCGAAAAAATGGCAATCCCCAGAAAACCTGTCGCTTGCCCCTTCGTATCCCATGGAATACGATAAATATGGTCGAATTCGAACGATCCCGAGTATTTGCTCAATGGCTCAATTCACTTAAGGACTCCATCGGCAAAGCAATTCAAATGGCACACAAAATCGGTAGTGAGGAGTAAATCATGGCCGAACAATTTACCCGTTTTGATGCTGCGGAGTTTCTTAAAACACCGCAAGAAATGGCGGCTTATCTGGATGCGTGCTTTGAAGAAGATGCTGGTGACGGCGTATTGATACGCGCAGCACTCAACGATATCGCCCGAGCGAAAGGCATGACGCAAATTGCTCGTGATGCAGGACTTGGTCGCGAAAGCCTATACAAAGCACTGAGCAGTAGTGGCAATCCGGAGTTCGCGACTATCATGAAGGTGATGAAGGCTTTAGGCCTGCGATTACATGCAATCGCTGTCTGATTGCACTGCGACACCAAACCGCACAGCGCTTTTTTACTTATCGGCCCTGATCAGGCTAAATAGCCGCGTCTGATCGCCCACCCACCGGATTTGTCCCATGTCCCGACAACGGCTCGCAATTGCCTGGATCGCCTGCTTCGCAGTGCTGTTCAACATGCTCGCCATGCCGATGACCGGTGCGATGGCGCAGTCGGCGAAAACGCCTGCCGAACAATTGTTGTGGGGTAGTTTCTGCTCTTCCGGCGGCACCAAAATGATGGCGATCTCCCTGGGGGATATCGAACAGAAATCCCCGCAGAACGACGACCACTCCAACATGCAGCATTGCTGGTGTTGCTCCGGCTCCGCGCCGTTGGTGGCGTTGCCAGGCCTTCAGCCGCAACTGTATTTCGCGCACTTCGAGTCCAATCGGAGCCTGCCGCCTCCATCCCTGAACACCCCGACACCGCGCCAGCAATGGCCAAGCCTCAATCCCCGCGCATCCCCTCTGGTGTGATTCCTTCTCGCAATCAACCTGCGTTTTGAATCGTTCTGGAGAACTGCCATGCTGAAAAAATTCATCGTTCTGGCCGCATTGCTGCTGCCTGCCTGCTTTGCCAATGCCCACGAATACAAGGTCGGCGCACTGGAAGTCGCACATCCCTGGTCGCAAGAGCTGCCGCCCAATGCGCCGACCGTCGCTGCGTATTTCATCATCCACAACAGCGGCAACTCCGCTGATCGACTGCTCAGCGTCGATTCGCCGATTTCGGGCGAAGCGCAATTGCACGAGCACGTGATGAAAAACGACCTGATGAAAATGCAGCCCGTACCGAGCGTGGACATTCCCGCCGGCGGCAACGTCACCTTCGCCCCCATGGCCTACCACGTCATGCTGGTAAACCTGAAAGACCGCAGCCTGCTCACTGACGGCAAGCGTTTTCCCATGACCCTGCACTTCGAGAAAGCCGGTGATGTAACCGTCGAAGTGGCCGTGCAGAAAAAAGCGCCAGACAGCATGCCGCAGCACGTGCACGCCCAGTAAGCACCTGAGCTGCATTCGCCATGCGCCCGCTTAGCGCCAGGGCATCCAGGTCACACGGCCGGTCATTGAACCTGACACGCGGCAGCTGGATCAGCCTGTTCGCCATGCTGATGATCTTTATCGGTCCACTGATTTCTCAGTCGATGCCGATGGATCAGCGCACCCCGATGTCCATGGAAATGTCGATGGACATGAGCATGGACATGTCGGCAATGGAGCACGCCGGGCACGGCGCGCAACCTGCTGCCGAACATTGCCCGCCAGAAGCGGGCCACCATGCGCTGTGGGAAAAGTGCGGCTATTGCAGCCTGCTGTTCAATTGCCCGGCGCTGACCGGTGGCGGTTCATTCGCCACATTCGACATCCCACCCGTCAACACCTTCACCACCCCTTCCCCACGCCTGGGTCATGCCCGGCAAACCTTCTTCCCCGGCGCCCGCACCCGCGCCCCGCCTGTCGTCGCGTAAACACTCATCTCTGATTTCACACGGTCCGCAAGCTCGCTCCTACAGGGATTGTGCAGGTTGTCGGTCGTGTGGTTTACGACTGTTCGATGGAAATTGTCATGTCCAGGTTTTCTGCTGTCCCGTGCTTGAGCACTGCTCAAGCCGCCTTCTCCCTGAGCGAATCCAGCATTCGCTTCAGGCACGCCACCGCGATTCTGTGCGGTGCCTTGCTGGCGCCTTGCGCGCTGGCCGATGAACACGCCGGTCACAGTGAGGAACTGAGCCCGACGGTCATCACCGCCATTGCTCCAAGTTCACCGCTGACCATCGTCACCAACCCCAAAGAACCACGCCAGCCGGTGCCGGCCAGCGACGGTTCTGATTATCTGAAAACCATTCCGGGCTTCGCTCAAGTACGCAACGGCGGCACCAACGGCGATCCGGTATTGCGTGGCATGTTCGGTTCGCGGCTGAACATCCTCACCAACGGCAGCATGCTGCTGGGCGCCTGCCCGGGTCGCATGGACGCGCCAACCTCGTACATCTCACCGGAAACCTACGACAAACTGACCGTGATCAAAGGCCCGCAAACCGTGCTCTGGGGCCCGGGGGCTTCGGCCGGCACGATCCTGTTCGACCGTGAGCCGGAAAGCTTTGGTGAACTCGGCACACGGGTAAACGCCAGTGTGCTGGCCGGCTCCAACGGACGTTTCGACAAAGTCGTGGACGCCGCTGCCGGCGGGCCATTGGGTTATGTGCGCGTCATAGGCAACACCGCCCAGGCGGACGACTACCAGGACGGCAATAACGACACCGTGCCGTCGCGCTATGACAAATGGAACGGCGACGTTGCCGTCGGCTGGACGCCGAACGCCGACACGCTGCTGGAACTGACTGCCGGCAAGGGCGATGGCGAGGCCCGATACGCCGGACGCGGCATGGACGGTACGCAGTTCTTGCGCGAGAGCCTTGGCCTGCGTTTCGAACAGTCCAACATCGGCGACGTGCTCGACAAGATCGAAGCGCAGGTCTACTACAACTACGCCGACCACGTGATGGACAACTACACCCTGCGCACGCCGTCCGGCACCGGGATGATGGCCGGCCCCATGGCGTCCAACGTCGACCGTCGGACCCTCGGCGCGCGGGTCAAGGCGACATGGCGCTGGGCCGATGTGCAGTTGATCAGCGGCATCGACGCGCAGACCAACGAACACCGCCAACGCAGCGCCATGGGCATCGACACCTACAAGGACGTGCCCTACACCAAGGACGCCGACTTCCATAACTACGGTGTGTTCGGCGAACTGACCTGGTACGCCGCCGACCGTGATCGCTTGATCAGTGGCGCGCGCCTGGACCGTGCTTCGGCCAAGGATTACCGGCAGACCACCGGCTCGGGAATGATGACCCGCCCGAATCCGACCGCCGACGACACCCGCGCCGATACGCTGCCCAGCGGCTTCGTTCGCTACGAGCATGACTTGGCCGACAGCCCGACCACCTTGTATGCCGGTCTCGGTCACACCCAGCGTTTCCCGGATTACTGGGAGTTGTTTTCGCCAAAATCCGGGCCCGCCGGATCGGTGAACGCGTTCGATTCGATCAAGCCTGAAAAAACCACTCAGCTCGACTTCGGCCTGCAATACAAAACCGAAGACCTCGAAGCCTGGGCTTCGGGTTACGTCGGCCAGGTGCGCGATTACATTTTGTTCAACTACACCCCGACAATGATGGGTACAACCTCGCAAGCCGAGAACATCGACGCACGGATCATGGGCGGCGAATTGGGCGCGGCCTACAAGCTGACCGAAAACTGGAAAGCCGACGCGACCCTGGCTTACGCCTGGGGCAAGAACAGCAGCGATGGCAATGCGTTGCCGCAAATGCCGCCGCTGGATGCGCGTTTCGGTCTGACCTACAGCGAAGACAACTGGAGCGCCGGCGCACTGTGGCGAGTGGTCGCCGCGCAAAACCGTATCGACCAGAACAAGGGCAACGTGGTCGGCAAGGACTACGACAAGACACCGGGCTTCGGCGTGTTCTCCCTCAACGGCGCCTATCGGATCAACAAGCACTGGAAGGTCAGCAGCGGCGTGGACAACCTGTTCGGCAAGGCTTACGCCGAACACCTGAACCTGGCCGGCAACGCCGGGTTCGGCTACCCCGCCAACGACCCGCAAGCCATCAAGGAACCGGGGCGAACGCTCTGGACCAAGGTGGACATGAGCTTCTGACAACAGCGCAGGCAAGCCGCTCTTTTGTAGGAGCGAGCTTGCTCGCGATCGGTTGCGCAGCAACCGCAAAACAAACAACTAAAAGATCCAGCCACGCGGAGCACACGCGATGAAACAGCCCAAAGTGAATTTCTACAACCTGGCCTGGCGTTGGCATTTCTATGCCGGATTATTCGTTGCGCCCTTCATGGTGATGCTGGCCCTGACCGGCACGATCTACCTGTTCAAACCGCAACTCGATTCGTTGATGTACAGCAGCCTGCTCAACGTCCCGGCCGGCCATCACACGGTCTCGGCCGACGACTTGCTCAAGCGCGTGAAAGACGCCTATCCACAGGCGACCATCAAGCAATACCTGCCACCGGTCAGCGCCGAGCGCAGCGCGCAGTTTGTGGTGCTCAATGGCGGCAACGAGCTGAATGTGTTCGTCGATCCGTACCACGGCGACATCCTCGGTGAACAGGATGCCAAGCAGAACCTGCAAGCCATCGCCCGGGCGATACACGGTGAGCTGATGATCGGCACCGTCGGCGACCGTCTGATCGAACTGGCCGCTGGCTGGGGCGTGGTGCTGGTGGTTTCCGGGGTGTTTCTGTGGTGGCCGCGCGGTCAGGCGGCGGGCATTCTGTGGCCACGTTTGAACAGTCGAGGCCGCGTTTTGTGGCGCGATCTGCACGCGGTCACCGGGTTCTGGGGCGCGTCCTTGCTGCTGGTGATGCTGCTCAGCGGCATGACCTGGACCGGGTTCTGGGGAAAGCAATACGCGGCGGTGTGGAACGTGTTCCCCGCAGCGATGTGGGATGACGTGCCGAAGTCCGACGTCGAAGCGCGCAGCCTCAACAGCGCCACCCGCCAGACCGTGCCGTGGGCCATGGAAAACACGCCGATGCCAATGTCCGGTGACCATGCCGAACACATGGCCCACGGTGGTGCACAGGCCAGTCCGGCCGCGCCGACCATCAGTTTGCAAGATGTGCAGAACATCGCCGTGCAGCGCAAGGTCGAACCCGGTTACAGCATCACCTTCCCGACCACCGCCACGGGTGTCTTCACCATCGCCGTGTTCGCCGACGACCCTCGCAACGACGCCACGCTGCACGTCGACCAGTACACCGGCGACGTCCTCGCCGATGTGCGTTTCGAGCAATACGGCACTGTCGCCCGCGCCACGGAAATCGGCGTGATGCTGCACGAAGGCAAGATGTTCGGGGTGGTCAACCAGATCATCGTGCTGATCATCTGCCTGATGATCCTGCTCAGCGCCGTCAGCGGCGTGGTGATCTGGTGGAAGCGTCGCCCGCAAGGCAAATTGGGCGTACCGCCGCTGCGCCACGACCTGCCGAAATGGAAAACCGCGATGGTCATCATGTTCGCGTTGGCGGTGGCCTTCCCGTTGGTGGGTGCTTCGCTGGTGGTCGTCTGGGTGCTTGATCGTGTGCTGCTGTCGCGCTTCACCCGGCAGTCAGAGAGTGCCTCATCATCCTCATAAGTCTGGTGCGCTGCCTGTAGGCACCCGACCGCCACATTCCCTGTAGGAGCTGTCGAGCGAAGCGAGGCTGCGATCTTTTTGCAGATCAAGGTCAAAAGATCACAGCCTCGCTTCGCTCGACAGCTCCTACCCATTGCGAACTTGTCCGTGCGCCAATCTGGCGCAGCACAACGCACCAATGCGCCAGACCCGATCCTTCATGGTGCGATGCAAAATCGCGCAACCCCTCTAGCACGACATTTTCATGCCTTTCTCCGACCGGGCACAACCCTTGCTATAGACCCTTCAGTAGTCCGCATCTGCCACCCAGAAAATTCATAAGTTCATGGAGATCGCACAATGAAGCGTCGCAGCTTGATCAAGGCTTTCACACTCACGGCATCCATTGCCGCGATGGGTATGACCTGGACCGTCCAGGCCGCAGAGACCATCAAGGTCGGCATTCTGCATTCCCTGTCCGGGACCATGGCGATCTCCGAGACATCGCTCAAGGACATGGCGCTGATGACCATCGACGAGATCAACGCCAAGGGCGGCGTGAACGGCAAGATGCTGGAACCGGTGGTGGTGGACCCTGCATCGAACTGGCCACTGTTCGCCGAGAAGGGCCGTCAGCTGCTGACCCAGGACAAGGTCGCCGTGGTGTTCGGCTGCTGGACCTCCGTGTCGCGCAAATCGGTATTGCCGGTGTTCGAAGAGCTCAATGGCCTGCTGTTCTACCCGGTGCAATACGAAGGCGAAGAGATGTCGCCAAACGTGTTCTACACCGGTGCCGCGCCGAACCAGCAAGCGATTCCCGCCGTTGAATACCTGATGAGCGAAGAAGGCGGCAGCGCCAAGCGCTACTTCCTGCTCGGCACCGACTACGTCTACCCGCGCACCACCAACAAGATTCTGCGTTCGTTCCTGCATTCCAAAGGCGTGGCCGACAAGGACATCGAAGAGGTCTACACCCCGTTCGGCCACAGCGACTATCAAACCATCGTCGCCAACATCAAGAAATTCTCGGCCGGCGGCAAGACAGCCGTTATCTCGACGGTCAACGGCGACTCCAACGTGCCGTTCTACAAAGAACTGGCCAACCAGGGCCTGAAAGCCACCGACGTTCCGGTCGTGGCGTTCTCGGTCGGTGAAGAAGAACTGCGCGGCATCGACACCAAACCGTTGGTGGGCAACCTCGCAGCGTGGAACTACTTCGAGTCGGTGGAGAACCCGGCGAACAAGAAATTCGTCGCCGACTGGAAAGCCTACGCCAAGAAACACAACCTGCCGGGTGCTGACAAAGCGGTGACCAACGACCCGATGGAGGCCACTTATGTCGGCATCCATATGTGGGCGCAGGCTGCTGAAAAAGCCAAGTCCACCGACGTCGACAAAGTCCGCGAAGCCCTCGCCGGCCAGACCTTTGCCGCACCGTCCGGCTACACCCTGACCATGGACAAGACCAACCACCACCTGCACAAGCCGGTGATGATCGGCGAGATCCAGGCCGACGGTCAGTTCAACGTGGTGTGGCAGACCGATGGGCCAATCCGCGCCCAGCCGTGGAGCCCGTTCATTCAGGGCAACGACAAGAAGCCGGACTATGCGATGAAGAGCAACTAAAGCCACTGGATGCCGGGCCCGAGCTTTGAGCTCGGGTCTGACACAACACCTGTAGGAGCTGGCTTGCCAGCGATGCAGACGACTCGGTCGTATTTGATGCTCCGAGGTGATGCCATCGCTGGCAAGCCAGCTCCTACAGGGTCCGTGCATGACCAGGACGTTCGACATGCCCACCGCCCTTTATCGCTTGATCCTCGCCATTGCGCTCTTGTTGCCAATGGCCACTCACGCCGGCGACGCCGAAGACTTCATCGCCGCCAATCCCGTACAGCAAGCCAAGCTGCTGGAAGCCTGGGCCGCGCAGCCAGATCCAGCCCGCATCGAACTGATCAACGCCCTGCAACAAGGCGAATTGACCGTCGACGGCCAGCCAAAAACCTTGCGCCTGAACAACCGCCTGCGCGGTCTGATCGACACCGCCCTGGCCAGTCACCAGTTGCTCGCCGCCGACGCCAAAATCCGCCTGAGCGCCGCGCAACAATTGCAGAAAAGCGCCAAACCGGCGCAACTGAAATTCCTCGACCGGCAACTGGCGGGCGAACAGGACGAAGGCGTTCACAGCGCCCTGAGCCTTGCCCTGGCCAATCTGCAATTGGTCGACAGCGATCCCGCCGTGCGCCTCGCCGCCGTGCGCTTGCTCGGTGAAACCGGCGACCCGCTGGCCCGCACCCGCCTCGAAGGCTTGCTCGAACCCGGCGTTGAAACCGACGCCACCGTGCATACCGCCGCCGAAACCAGCCTCGCTCAAGTCAAACGCAAACTGCTGATCGGCGAACTCTTGGGTCAGGCCTTCAGTGGTATGTCGCTGGGCTCGATTTTGCTGCTCGCCGCATTGGGACTGGCGATCACCTTCGGCCTGCTCGGCGTGATCAACATGGCCCACGGCGAAATGCTGATGCTCGGCGCCTACTCTACCTATGTCGTGCAGTTGATGTTCCAGCGCTACGCACCGCAGGCCATCGAGTTCTATCCATTGATTGCGTTGCCGGTGGCGTTTTTCGTCACCGCCGCCATCGGCATGGCGCTGGAGCGCACGGTGATTCGCCACCTCTACGGCCGTCCGCTGGAAACCCTGCTCGCCACCTGGGGCATCAGCCTGATGCTGATTCAACTGGTGCGTCTGGTGTTCGGTGCGCAAAACGTCGAAGTGGCCAACCCGGCGTGGTTGTCGGGTGGGATTCAGGTGCTGCCGAACCTGGTGTTGCCGTACAACCGCATCGTCATCATCGCCTTCGCCTTGTCCGTGGTGGTGCTGACCTGGCTTCTGTTGAACAAGACACGCCTGGGCCTGAACGTGCGCGCTGTCACGCAGAACCGCAACATGGCGGCCTGCTGCGGCGTGCCCACCGGACGCGTGGACATGCTCGCCTTCGGCCTCGGCTCGGGCATCGCCGGCCTCGGCGGTGTGGCGCTGAGCCAGATCGGCAACGTCGGCCCGGACCTCGGCCAGAGCTACATCATCGACTCGTTCCTGGTGGTGGTGCTCGGCGGTGTCGGGCAGTTGGCCGGTAGCGTGTTCGCCGCGTTCGGTCTCGGGATTGCCAACAAGATTCTCGAACCGCAGATCGGTGCCGTGCTCGGCAAGATCCTCATCCTCGCGCTGATCATTCTGTTCATCCAGAAACGTCCGCAAGGCCTCTTCGCATTGAAAGGACGGGTGATCGACTGATGAACCAGCCCCTGCTCGTTACCGCGACCCAAAAAGCCGGACCTAAAGTCTCGATTACCGTCGGTGTGGTGATCCTCGTTCTGCTGTTGGCATTGCCGCTGCTGTCGTTGCTGTCACCCGACAACGCGCTGCACGTCTCGGCTTACACCCTGACCCTGGTGGGCAAGATCCTTTGCTACGCCATCGTCGCCCTGGCGCTGGATCTGGTCTGGGGTTACGCCGGATTGCTGTCCCTCGGTCATGGTCTGTTCTTCGCCCTCGGCGGTTATGCGATGGGCATGTACCTGATGCGCCAGGCCTCGGGCGACGGCTTGCCGGCGTTCATGACGTTCCTGTCGTGGACTGAATTGCCGTGGTTCTGGACCGGCACCAGCAGCTTTCTCTGGACCCTGTGCCTGGTGGTCTTGGCGCCGGGATTGCTGGCGCTGGTGTTCGGTTTTTTCGCCTTCCGTTCGCGAATCAAGGGCGTGTATTTCTCGATCATGACCCAGGCCCTGACCTTCGCCGGCATGCTGTTGTTTTTCCGCAACGAGACCGGTTTCGGCGGCAACAACGGCTTCACCAATTTCCGCACGATTCTCGGCTTCGGCATCACTGAACCGGGCACTCGTGCCGTGCTGTTTTTTTGCACGGTGCTGCTGTTGGTGGCGAGCCTGTACATCGGTTGGCGTCTGGCGCAAAGCAAGTTCGGCCGGGTCCTGACCGCGCTGCGCGATGCGGAAAACCGTTTGATGTTCTGCGGCTATGACCCGCGCGGTTTCAAGCTGTTTGTCTGGGTGTTGAGCGCGGTGTTGTGCGGCCTGGCGGGGGCGTTGTACGTGCCTCAGGTCGGCATCATCAACCCGAGCGAAATGTCGCCGACCAACTCGATTGAAGCGGCGGTGTGGGTCGCACTCGGTGGACGCGGCACTTTGATCGGCCCTTTGCTCGGCGCCGGTGTGGTCAACGGCATGAAGAGCTGGTTCACCGTGGCATTTCCCGAGTACTGGCTGTTCTTTCTCGGTGCGCTGTTCATCGTCGTGACCCTGTACCTGCCCAAAGGCGTGATCGGTTTGCTGAAGAAAAGAGGTGAACAATGAGAGTCACGGCAACGGCTGAATTCATGCTCGAACCGGCGTTCTTTCCACCACTGGAACCCAACCGCGATGCCGGCACCAGCCGCGACGCCCTCGGGCTCGGTCAACGTGTCGGTCCCGGACTGAACACCCGTCACGGCACGATCCTGACCCTGGAAGACATCAGCGTCAGCTTCGACGGTTTTCGTGCGCTGAACAATCTGAACCTGTACATCGGCGTCGGCGAGTTGCGCTGCATCATCGGCCCCAACGGTGCGGGCAAGACCACGCTGATGGACGTGATCACCGGCAAGACCCGCCCAAGCCACGGTAAGGCCTGGTTCGGCGAAACCCTGGACCTGACGCAAATGAGCGAAGTGCAGATCGCCCAGGCGGGCATCGGTCGCAAGTTCCAGAAACCGACGGTGTTCGAAGCCTTGAGCGTGTTCGAGAATCTTGAGCTGGCGCAGAAAACCGACAAATCGGTATGGGCCAGTTTGCGCGCTCGTCTGAATGGCGAACAAAAAGACCGCATCGCCGAAGTACTGGAGACCATTCGCCTGACCACCTCGGTCAATCGCCCCGCCGGCTTGCTGTCCCACGGTCAGAAGCAATTTCTTGAGATTGGCATGTTGCTGATGCAAGACCCGCAACTGCTGCTGCTCGACGAGCCGGTGGCGGGCATGACCGACGCCGAAACCGAATTCACCGCCGAGCTGTTCAAGCGCCTGGCAGGCAAGCATTCGCTGATGGTGGTGGAGCACGACATGGGCTTCGTCGGCTCGATTGCCGATCACGTCACCGTGTTGCATCAGGGCAGCGTGCTGGCCGAAGGGTCGCTGGAGCAGGTGCAGGAAAACGAGCGCGTCATCGAGGTCTACCTCGGTCGCTGAAGTTTTCGAATACAAAACCTGTAGGAGCTGGCTTGCCAGCGATAGCGATGGAACTGCCGACATTGATGTTGAATGTCATGGCCTCATCGCTGGCAAGCCAGCTCCTACAGGGGATTTGAGGAGAACGTTGAAATGCTGCAAGTCGAAAAACTGCACCAGTACTACGGCGGAAGCCACATCCTGCGCGGCCTGTCGTTTGACGTGAAGGTCGGCGAAGTCACCTGCCTGCTCGGGCGTAACGGCGTGGGCAAGACCACCCTGCTCAAATGCCTGATGGGCCTGTTACCGGCCAAGGAAGGTTCCGTGAACTGGGAAGGCAAACCGATCACCACGTTCAAACCGCACCAGCGCGTACACGCGGGAATCGCCTATGTACCGCAGGGCCGGGAAATCTTCGGTCGCCTCACCGTCGAGGAAAACCTGCTGATGGGCCTGTCGCGCTTCCCCGGCAGCGAAGCCAAAGAAGTCCCGGCGTTCATCTACGAGCTGTTCCCGGTTCTGCTGCAAATGAAAGACCGCCGCGGCGGCGATCTGTCCGGCGGCCAACAACAGCAACTGGCTATCGGCCGCGCCTTGGCCAGCCGCCCTCGCCTGCTGATCCTCGACGAACCCACCGAAGGCATTCAGCCGTCGGTGATAAAGGAAATCGGCGCGGTGATCAAAAAACTCGCGGCCCGGGGCGACATGGCGATTTTGCTGGTGGAGCAATTCTACGATTTCGCCGCCGAACTGGCTGACCACTACGTGGTGATGTCCCGGGGTGAGATCGTGCAACAAGGCCGTGGCGAAAACATGGAGGCCGAGGGTGTGCGCGGGCTGGTAACGATCTGATCTTCGCCGGTTCAAAGAAGCATGAAGCACCAATATGTTGCGTCTTTATCCATGCGACGCCTCCTGTTGGTGCGCGACGACGATCATTAGCGACCTCCTGCCTGCAATCCCCCCGGCACAGCCTTTGCAGAGACCTGCTTACCTCACAGTAAGCACCGACTATGACTCTTCCAGCTTCCGGCGTTTTGTTCACACCCAGTTGGCACGCCGAACTGGAGCTGGGTTATGCCCGATTCGGTGCCAGCACCCGCCCGGTTCTGCGTCGTCATCAAGGCCCGCTGCGGGTGCAGAAGCATCTGTATGCCGAAGGGCCTGAAGTCTGCCAGCACATCATCGTCCATCCGCCCGGTGGCATTGCCGGAGGTGATCGGCTGGACATCTCGGCCAGCGTTGGCACCGACGCCTGGGCACAGATCACCAGCCCCGGCGCAGCCAAGTGGTATCGCGCGGCCGGTGCCGCTTATCAGCAGTTGACGTTGCAGGTGGCGGCCGGTGCGACGCTGGAGTGGGTGCCGCAAGAGACGATCATCTTCAGCGCCGCCCAGGCAGAACTGAGCACCCGCATCGACCTTGAAGGCGATGCGCGGCTGTTCTACTGGGACGTTGTTGCGCTGGGCCGACCGGCCAGTGGCGAGCGCTTCGACCTTGGGCACTTCCAGGCGCAACTCGATATCCGCCGTGACGGCCAGTTGCTCTGGCACGAACGCCAGCGCATTGTCGGGAATGACGGTTTGCTCGATTCGCCGATTGGCCTGGACGGGCAGCCCGTGTTCGCGACCTTGCTGGTGACGGGTGAAGTCGATGGCGATTTGCTGGAGACCTGCCGTTCACTGCCCAACGACGTGCGCGGGGACCTGACGCAATTGCCGGGGTTACTGGTTGCACGGTGCCTGGCCAGTGAAGCGTTGTTGGCGCGGGGATGGCTGATTGATTTGTGGAAGTTGCTGCGCCCGGCATTGCTTGGTCGCGAAGCCATACCACCCAGAATATGGAACACCTGAACACCGATCGCACGATATTCATTCTGCCAAAAATGGACTCCAACGATGGACCTGACCCCACGCGAAAAAGACAAGCTGCTGATCTTCACCGCAGGCCTGGTGGCCGAGCGGCGTTTGGCGCGCGGTGTGAAACTCAACTACCCGGAAGCCATGGCCTACATCTCCGCCGCGCTGCTCGAAGAAGCGCGTGACGGCCGTACCGTCGCCGAGCTGATGCATTTCGGCACCACCCTGCTGACCCGCGAACAAGTGATGGAGGGCATCCCGGAAATGATCCCCGAGATTCAGGTCGAAGCCACCTTCCCCGACGGCACCAAACTGGTCACCGTCCACCAACCCATCGCCTGAGGTCGCGCCATGACTTACTCCATCCGCGATGCCGAGCACGCCGACCTCCCGGCAATCCGCGACATCTACAACGACGCCGTGCTCAACACCACCGCGATCTGGAATGAACAAGCCGTCGACCTGAACAACCGTCAGGCCTGGTTCAGCGCCCGACAAACCCAGGGCTATCCGATTCTGGTCGTCGTCGATGCAGACAATAACGTGCTCGGTTATGCCTCGTTCGGCGACTGGCGCCCGTTCGACGGTTTCCGTCACACCGTCGAGCACTCGGTTTACGTGCGCAGCGACCAGCGCGGTAACGGCCTCGGCCCGAAACTGATGGACGTGCTGATCGAGCGCGCCAAAGGCTGCGACAAACACGTGATGGTCGCGGCCATCGAAAGCGGCAACGCCGCGTCCATTCGCTTGCATGAGCGTGCCGGTTTCGTGATCACCGGACAAATGCCGCAAGTGGGCACCAAATTCGGTCGCTGGCTGGACCTGACCTTCATGCAATTGACCCTCAATCCTGGCGCGCTGCCGCCCAGCATCAACAAGGAGTAAGGCCCGATGAACGCTGCCCAACTGCGACGCGTCAACGTTGAAAGCTTTGCGCATTATCGTCAGGGCCTGATCGACTTATTGCTCGATGCCGTCGGTTACGGCGCCAGCGTCGGCTTTATGGCTGACCTGGATGCGATGCAGGCCCACGCCTATTTCGACGAGGTCCAGGACAACCTCAACAAGGGCAATGTGCTGCTGTGGGTGGTGGTCAAGGACGAACAGGTGCAGGCCAGCGTGCAATTGGGTTTGTGCCAGAAAGCCAATGGCCTGAACCGCGCCGAAGTGCAGAAACTGCTGGTGCGCGAGCATGCACGGCGTCGCGGTCTGGGCCAGCAATTGATGGCAGCTCTGGAACAAGCGGCCCTGCAACACAAACGTGGCTTGCTCTACCTCGACACCGAGGCAGGCTCGCCCGCCGAGGATTTCTACAAGGCCTTGGGCTACACCCGCGCCGGGGCAATTCCCGACTACGCCTGCGACCCGAATGGCTGCTACAAGCCGACCGCCCTCTACTACAAGATTCTCCAAGGAGCCCATTGATGATTCCCGGTGAATACCAGATCCAGAGCGGCGAGATCGAACTCAACGTCGGCCGCCGCACCCTCAGCCTGAAAGTGGCCAACAGCGGCGACCGGCCGATCCAGGTGGGCTCGCACTACCACTTTTTTGAAACCAACGATGCGCTGACGTTCGACCGCGCCGCCAGTCGCGGCATGCGCTTGAACATCCCTGCGGGAACCGCCGTGCGGTTTGAGCCGGGGCAGAGTCGCGAGGTCGAGTTGGTGGATTTGGCGGGGCATCGTCGGGTGTTCGGTTTTGCCGGCAGGATCATGGGTGATCTCTAAGCCATGCCGCGCCAGTACCGGCCCCTTCGCCAGCAAGCCGGCTCCTACAGGGAATCGTATTCCAACACCGCTTTTGCGATGACCTGTAGGAGCTGCCGAGCGCAGCGAGGCTGCGATAGCGAGCAACGCGAGCGGTTTGAATTTCAATTAAATCCCAAGGCATGCGCATGAAAATCTCAAGACAAGCCTACGCCGACATGTTCGGTCCCACCGTCGGTGACAAGGTGCGCCTGGCCGACACCGAGCTGTGGATCGAAGTCGAAAAGGACTTCACCACCTACGGCGAAGAAGTGAAATTCGGCGGCGGCAAAGTGATCCGCGACGGTCAGGGCCAAAGCCAACTGCTGGCCGCCGAAGTCGTCGACACGGTGATTACCAACGCACTGATCATCGACCACTGGGGCATCGTCAAAGCCGACGTTGGCCTCAAGGACGGCCGCATCGCTGCGATTGGCAAGGCCGGCAACCCGGACATCCAGCCCAACGTCAACATCGCCATCGGCGCCAGCACCGAAGTGATCGCCGGTGAAGGCATGATCCTCACCGCCGGCGGCATCGACACGCACATTCACTTCATCTGCCCGCAACAGATCGAAGAAGCGCTGATGAGCGGCGTCACCACCATGATCGGCGGTGGCACCGGCCCTGCCACCGGCACCAACGCCACGACCTGCACGTCCGGACCGTGGCATCTGGCGCGCATGCTCCAGGCCGCCGACGCGTTCCCGATGAACATCGGCCTCACCGGCAAAGGCAACGCCAGCCTGCCGGAACCGCTCATCGAGCAGGTCAGGGCCGGTGCCATCGGTCTCAAGCTGCACGAAGATTGGGGCACCACGCCGGCGAGCATCGACAACTGCCTGACGGTGGCTGATCAGTTCGACGTACAAGTCGCGATCCACACCGACACCCTTAACGAGTCCGGTTTCGTCGAAACCACCCTTGCCGCCTTCAAGGGCCGCACCATCCACACGTACCACACCGAAGGTGCCGGTGGCGGTCACGCGCCGGACATCATCAAGGCTTGCGGCTTTGCCAACGTGCTGCCGAGTTCGACCAACCCGACCCGACCCTTCACCCGCAACACCATCGATGAACACCTCGACATGCTCATGGTCTGCCATCACCTGGACCCGAGCATTGCCGAAGACGTGGCCTTCGCCGAAAGCCGTATCCGTCGCGAAACGATTGCCGCCGAAGACATCCTGCACGACCTCGGCGCGTTCTCGATGATCAGCTCCGACAGCCAGGCCATGGGCCGCGTCGGCGAGGTCATCACACGCACCTGGCAGACCGCCGACAAGATGAAAAAACAGCGCGGTCCGCTGCCGCTGGACGGTGAAGGCAATGACAACTTCCGCGCCAAGCGCTACATCGCCAAATACACCATCAACCCGGCGATCACCCATGGCATCAGCCATGAAGTGGGCTCGGTCGAAGTCGGGAAATGGGCCGATCTGGTGCTCTGGCGTCCGGCATTTTTTGGCGTGAAACCGACGCTGATTCTCAAGGGTGGTGCCATCGCGGCCAGCCTGATGGGCGATGCCAACGCTTCGATCCCGACGCCGCAACCGGTGCATTACCGTCCAATGTTTGCCAGCTTCGGCGGCTCGCTGCACGCCACCAGCATGACCTTCATCAGCCAGGCGGCACAGGAGGCGGGATTACCGGAAGCGTTGGGGCTGAAGAAGAAAATCGCCGTGGTCAAAGGCTGTCGCGATGTGCAGAAAACCGACCTGATTCACAACGATTACCTGCCGAGCATCGACGTTGATCCGCAGACTTACCAGGTCAAGGCTGACGGCGTGTTGTTGTGGTGTGAGCCCGCAGAAACGTTGCCGATGGCGCAGCGTTATTTCCTGTTTTAAGCAGGATTGCGCGCAGAAAAAGCCCCGATGACACATCACTGTCATCGGGGCCAGGTTCAAGCAATCAGCTGCTTTGCTTGACGGTAAAAGGGATTTCAGTCCTTTGCAGTTTTGCCCGGTCCATTGCTTCCTGCGTCAGTTTTAGCACCAGTGCGTTTGTTTCCGCATCAATAAGCGCAAGCTGCGCCACATAGTCCTCTTCACCCATGACACGCCCCGGTGCGTAGTCACTTTCCGGTTTCCCCAACTCAGCGGCTAACGCCTTGATGTCTGCATTGAGCCGGGTGGTCTCCTCCACCGACAAAGTGACCGCTTCGGCCCTTTCGTCCAGCGCTATCTTGTATTCGGTGGTTGCATCGATTCGACGACGCAAACGACTGAACGCCTCACGGTTGGATCCTTCCACATACGTTCTCCACAAGGGCTGTTGCGCTATCGAGTCGCGTAACAGCGCCCCTTCCTCCAGCGCCTGAATCCGTTGCGCAGCCGCTTCGATCATCTGCGGCGTCACACCGGCGATCTTGCGAAACTGCATGCCGCGCGCCTGCCACGGCAGGTCCAGTCGCTGCGCCAGATCCGTCATGTAAGCCAGATGAACCTCCACCTCATCGATTGTCCCGGTGACTTCACCGTGTGCATTCACCTGCCTGAAGCGTTCGCCTGCCGCCAGACGTTCGGCGACACGACGACGAGCAATGGCACCAATCTCATCGAGTCGTGATTTACCCCGGGCGAGGCTTAACAGTTCGGCTTCGACCAGGTCTTCGCTGAGCAGCGCGTAAGCTTCATGGACCAACACTTCGATGCCCATCGCATTGAACAGTTGAGTCCCTCCGTCTACACACTGGGCGGGGGCAATGGCTTCGTTGAACAGTTTTTCACGCAACTCAGTGTTCTCAGCCATCGCTTCGAGCATTCGCCAGACTTTGCCGGTCAGGTCGATCTGGTACGCACCTCCAGCCGTGAAGTCAGCGGATTGCGTCAACCTCCTGATCCCATCGAAAAACTTCACGGAGTGGTACTCATCCTCTATCGCGTCCCATATGGGTTGCCTTGCGTTCCATTCCTCTTCGGTCAACCCCTCGTCCCACAAGGCACTGTCTACCGGCCCACGCGGCGGATACGGACGATCAGGCTCCAGGCCAACTGATTCGGCATAAAGCCTCAGTGTGTCCAGGCTCTGCGACGAAATCCACGCCGGTTCGCGACTCAACCGGGTGCGCGTGAGCAGTTCAGCACGAAATGAGCCCGGGGCAACTTCGGGAATCTGAAGGAGTCGATTGAAACGCAGATCCAGGTAGATACGCCGGGGACGTGGCTTCGAGAAAAACCCTACAGGCCAGCGGTCAATCTCGGTTCCCACCAACGCCAGAATCTCCAGATTCGGCATCTGGCTGATATTCGGCACCAACCCCAACGGATTGCCATTCATTTCCAGCCATTGGAGCCTCGTCAGGTTTTTCAAACGCGCAACGGCGCTGTGGGTCAGTTCGATCTGGTTGTCATTGAGAAACAGGTGCGTGAGAAACCGCATCTCACCCACTTCATGGGGCAGGCGATTAAGCAGGTTGCCGGTAAGGTCCAGATTTCGCACTCGACCGAAGGACGCAAGAAATCGAGACTGACTGGCCAGCAGGTTGGTTTTACGCAGGCTTAATCGCGTTACATGATCAAAATTGCCCGGTAACTCCGGCAGTTGCACAAGATGCCGACTCATCGGCAGATCATCCAGGACAAGCGCTTGCGGGCGGATGACTCCAGGCACTTCGATCCCTTGTGGTCCGACTCGCTGCCAGCACTGCCTGATCAATTTGTACAGGCGATTTCTGGACTCCCACTCGGCCACACCCGCCGGGCTGAACCGAAACGACACCGTTTGGGAATTGATCCATTGCTGCAGAGTCCGGTTCAACTGATCGAACTCGGTTTCCAATGCCCTGTGCCGCAGTTCGACTGCCGCATTATCCTGCCCGAACCCGGCCAGCAGCGTTTCAACCTGCTCACGGGCAAAACCCGGATACAACGAACCGGCGCGCCGCTGAAACCCTGCCCTCTCGATGGCTTGCCGCGCGTAACCTTGCATGCCGCCCCGCAACTTCATGATGTCGGGATCGTAATGCGGTTTGCGGATCGGGTTCTCCAGCAGGATCGGTTCAAGCCGTTCGTGACTCAGCGGTTTTCCTCGAACGGCCTCCTCTAGCCTCGTCGCTTCATGGGTATCAAAACCCAACGCCGTGCGTTGCGTGTCGGGCAAGGCATGCAGCACCGCAGCATAAAAACTGTCCTGACCGTGCAGGTGCTGATCGCGCTCGTCACGCGCCTCGAAGCGGCCCTCTTCATCCCGGATCAATATTTTTCGTGTCGGCGCGTTTTCTGACCCAATGCTGTCGAACAAGGCTCCTTGCGCAGAAAAGTCACGAATTTCCAATCGCAGGTCCCTTGACCAACCCGGCAATGTTTCCAGGGTGTGCAGGGCCAATCGAGTTGTATCCGGATTATGCAGTTCTGTGAGGTAAAGCCCCTCATAGGCACGGTTCAGACGCAATTGCTGTTGCGCCTGTTCAGCCTTTCGAGACAGCGCCAAAGGCACCCGCTGTTTGTCGCTCATGTGTTGCACGTCGGCAGGGTCCGCGTTGCGCAGCAGCTCTTCGGACAGGATGGTCGACAGTCCCGAGGTGTCACCCTTGAGTCGATTGACCAACGGATTGGTCGAGCCTTCACGCTGCGCATACAAGCTGTCGAACAGGTACTTTTTGCGCTTTGCTGCCTGCCCGGAAAGTTGCTTGCGCAACGCTTCGACGCGCGCCTGCCGATCACCCGACAGCCACTGCCCCAGCAGCTCACGCTGGCCTTCTTCATTCAGGAAGTCGATGACCCCTTCAGGCAGTTTTCCTGCGATGAGTTCCTGACGACTTATCTTCAATGTGTCGGCCGGGACTGCGTCGAAAGATCCCTCCTTGGTCGAGGCACCGGAAAAGTCGGCCCCTTCGAACACTTCAATGGCCTTACCCTGTGGCCAGCCGGATAACTCAGTCATGAAACGGGGCAGCAATCCCGCCC
The DNA here is from genome assembly GCF_030417915.1 of Pseudomonas sp. C32. Taxonomy (NCBI): domain Bacteria; kingdom Pseudomonadati; phylum Pseudomonadota; class Gammaproteobacteria; order Pseudomonadales; family Pseudomonadaceae; genus Pseudomonas; species Pseudomonas sp. C32. The sequence continues at coordinate 27,947 of NZ_JAUHUK010000032.1, forward strand.
AGTCGGCATTGACTCGATTGGCCAGAATGTATGCTTCACACGCCTCGGCGTCGGCGTATGCCTTGAAGCGTTTTATCGTGTCGCCCAACAGTGCAGGTATGGTTTCCTGTTCGACATGCATTCGGCGCAACGCACTTTCGTCCACGCCACTGACGCTCAGAATCTGCTCCAGGGTTTCATCGGAGAATCCGTCAACAGACGCTCCCAAACGCCGGAGCACTGTCTCCTTGTCCCATTCCAGCGGCTTGTCGAGTTCCGTCTTCCAGGTGCCGACCCCGTTATGCTCCAGCAACGGCTGATAAGCATCAGGCCGGGTCGGGTGCGCAAGTCGCTGCTGTCCTGTCGCCGGTTCTTGCTTGACCGCATAATGCCTATCGTCGATCCGCAGCAGATCCTGCCCTTGATGCCGGTACAGTCCATCGTCACTGGCCACCGTGTTTTCGGGCACGACGGCCGGATGCTCGTAAGGTTTCAAGTCAGGGTTCCAGAGCTTTTCTCCCTCCCCGAATGCCACCGGCTTAAGACCCTCGACAAACGGCGACACTTTGACCGGGCTCACCACCCCGCCCGGCACAGCATGCCCGGCACCCATGAGTGCCAGTTGAGCGAAGTTGATCAAGACGCCATTGATATACGCGGCCCCTTCTTCCGTATCACCTTTGCTCCAGTCTTCGATCCCCTCGGCCAACTCTGCCAGCATTTGCGCGACCATGATGCCCAGCACGACCTCGCCTAAACCGGGGACGAGCATTGCGCCGAAATTGAAAATGTTCCAACCGATGTCGAGATAGCTGGTCAGGCGTTTGAACCGCGTCGTTGCGTCTTCATCGCCGGTCGGCACGGCAATGCTGCGCGCATCGGCGATGGCGTTGTCGCGTCGGTCGATGAACAGGCGCAACCATAAATCCCCGACAATGACGTTGGTGATGGGCTCGGCATCGGGATTCTCGACCGCCGTTTCTCGCCACCAGGGGCCCATGTCGAGGGGTTCGCGCTGTGCCCATGTGAAGGTCTTGAGGCGTTCGTTGACCCGGGCGAAGAAATGCCCTTTGTCCCTGTGCGCGATGAACCGGCTGAAGAACGCTTGATAGTTCGAGTCTCGCAACTGGCTGATGAGCGCCTTCATGAAGTCGGTCAGCGATGCGTATTCCTTCAACGGATGGTCCGGGTCATCCGGCACGTAGGCGATCAGCGGACCGGTCAAGCGACTCTGCTGATGAAGGTCATCGTTGCGATTGAGCTCATTGACCACACCCTTTGGCCCATTGGCGAAGTACGCTTGCAAAAGCTTGAATTTATCGTAGGCGTTACCACTCAGGCCCGGGATACGTTCAGACCAGTCAGTCCAGAACTTCCATTGCGCTGGGGTCAACGCATCGATCGCCCGCTTGATCTGCAAAGGCTCGGCGACAGCACTGAACAGCACAATGCCGGTCAGTCGGAATCCCATCAGCGACAGGCGATGACTGAGCAACGGCCGATCATGCAGCGAGACATTGGTGTGGCCGCTATGCAGCTCCAGCAATTTTCCATACGCCTGTGAGCTGACGTCGCCTTTCAATAGCGCAATCCGCGCAGCCACATGGAAAGCAGACTTTTCACTGGCCACCGACTCCTGCTGCAACCTCTGTTTGGCCTGGGCAGAAGTTGGCAACAAGATGGATTGGATGTGTTTCTGATATTGCCCACCGATATCCAGCTCCCGACATAACGTCGCGAAACCTGGCAACGTGATCGCCGCCTCGCGCACGAGATTGCCGCGCGCATCCTTGCTGTAGACACCGGAACTGTTTCGATAGGCGTTCTGTTCGGTTTCGGACGCTTCGAAGTTGTGCAGCGCGGCTTCCACAATCGTTGAGGTGCGCACACGACTGGCGCCGGTATCGATGCCGAAGATGATTGTGCTCGGCACTTCAAGTTGGACGGTCAGGTCATCAACGTTCCAAGAGGTATTGAATGTCGACTGCAACCCCTTGCTCAGCAAAGGCTTGGCAAACGCGCTGATGTCGTGCTGCAAGTCGCCGAGCGTCTTGTCCAGTTGCCCTTGCAGGCGCCAGCGCTCGTCCATCAACGCTTTGAGTTCTCGGCGATCGGCTTCTGACGCGTCTGCATGCCAATCCGGCATCGCCGGTTTGGTTTCGACCAGCGTTTTCAAACGCGCAATCGGAGCCGTTTTTATTGCCGGCGGTATCGCTTCGAGTACGCGGTTGTAATGAACTCCCTTGTTGTCGTTCGAAACGGACTCGGCGTTTTCTATCGAATTGCTTCCATGCAAATCGGCCATTGTTGGTTCACTTTTATAACGAATTGGGAGCCACCAGCTTATTCACGGTACGCCCAAATAAAAGTCAAAAAAAACGTGGATCCAACCGCGTCAAATGGCTCGTTTCGTTCGAAAAACACGCTGCCGAAAATACATATGTACCGCCCGCCCGGCCCTTGCTTATGCCGTCGAACGCACGGTCATGTTTTTCTCGCCAAAGGGTCTACTATTTCGACTCGTCCCCTTGTTTCATGCCCAGGTAACCGTCATGCGCCTTTCCGAGTTCATCGTCTTGAATGTTGATCGCATCGTCGATGAGTGGGAGCAATTCGCCAAAACCATCACCCCGGCCGCTGACACCATGGACAGCGTTGCCTTGCGCGATCATGCACGTTCGATTCTGTTGGCCTCGGCACGGGACATGAACAAACCGCAGACGCCCAGTGAGCAAGCCGCCAAGGCCAGAGGTGAAGGGCCGGAGAAAACCCCGAGCCTCGACGAGGCCGGCGCCAGCCATGGCGAACTTCGGCATACCGTGGGTTTTGATTTGGTGCAGATGACCAGCGAATTCCGCCATCTGCGCGCCTGTGTGATCCGATTGTGGGTCGACAGCCTCGAGTCCCCGGACCTGACTTACTTCCAAGACATGATCCGCTTCAACGAAGCCATCGACGAAGCCCTGGCGGAATCCACGGCCACTTATGCCGAGCAGGTCAATCGCTCGCGGGACATCTTCCTGGCGATCCTCGGCCATGACCTGCGTGCACCGCTGCAAGCGGTGAGCATGTCCACCGAAATCCTGCTGCGCAAAGCAACGCTGGAAGGGGATGCGCTCAAGTGCGCAATCAACATCAAGCGCGGCACCGGACACCTGGCAATGATGGTCAGTGATTTACTGGAACTGGTGCGCAGCCGCCTCGGCAAAAGCCTGCCGATCGAGCCGGCGTCCATGGACCTGGCCGAAGTGGCACAAGAAGCGATTGCCCGCGCCTGTGCCGGACAGCCGGAATGCGATCCGACCCTGACGATTACGGGCGATACCCACGGTGCGTGGGACCCGCGACGGCTCGATCAAATGCTGCAAAACCTGATCGGCAACGCGCTGCAGCATGGTTCGAACAAACGCGAAGTGACGCTGACCCTCAGCGGCGACGCACGCAGCGTGCGGCTGACGGTGCACAACCACGGCCTGCCGATTCCCGTCGACGCGATCCCGACCCTCTTCGACCCGTTGGTGCGCAGCGCCAGCGAAGAACTCGGCGAGCCGACCACCAGCCTCGGGTTGGGGCTGTTTATCGTCAAGCAAGTGGTGGATGCGCATCAGGGAACGATTGAAATCAGTTCCAATGAGGCGGATGGGACGACGTTTACCGTGGTGCTGCCACGCAAAGTGCAAACTCAACAGCACACGTAGGAGCTGCCGAAGGTTGCGATCTTGTTTTTCATGACCACCCAGGGGGCCAAAGATCAAAAGATCGCAGCCTTCGGCAGCTCCTACACCAACAACCGCCCCAACCGCTGCCTCAACATCCGGTTCTCCGCCCGCAGTTGCCGGACCTCTTCGAGCAGGTCCAGCGCCAGGGCGACGCCTTCCCATTCCAGGTCAAGATCGCGCCGCAGCTTGGCGGCGCGTTTGGCCAGGGCCAGCTCGTAGTCGGTGAAGCGCCAGTCCTTGGGCTGAGCGCCCTGAGGTTCGAGGATGCCGTGTTCGACGATTTCGATCACGTAGACGTCCGTCAGGTCGGTCGCCTCACAGAATTCTGCCAGGTCCAGTTGAACGATCAGGGGACTGCTCATTGTCAGCGACTCCTTGGTTCTATGGGATCAAAAGTTCTCACGCGGATCGAACGCGGCTTTTTTCGCCAGTTCCTGCCACAGGGCCTTGATGTCATCGTCCGATTTCTTCGGCATGACCGCCTTCAGCTGCACGAACAGGAACCCACGCTCACCGGCCTTGTTCATCAAGCCATGGCCCTTGGCGCGCATGCGCTGGCCGTTCTGGCTGCCGGCCGGGACCTTGAGGTTGATCTTGCCGGTCAGGGTCGGCACGGCGACTTCAGCGCCCAGCGCCAGCTCCCACGGTGCCAGCGGCAAGGTGATGATCAGGTTCTCGCCTTCGACGTCGAATTTCGGGTGCGGCGCAAAACGGATCGTCAGGTACAGGTCGCCATTGGCACCGCCACCGACACCCGGCGCGCCCTGCCCCTTGAGGCGAATACGCTCGCCATCGGCCACACCGGCCGGGATCTTCACGTTCAGGCTTTTGCTGGTGTTGCTCACATGCTGGCCGGCCGCATTGTATTGCGGCACCTGGAACGTGACCTTCTTCGATTCGGTCGACAGTGTTTCTTCGAGAAAAACCCCAAGTTCCATTTCCACGTCCTGCCCTCGACGTCCGGTGCTCCGACGTGGCTGTTCGCCACCAAAACCAGGCCCACGGTTGCCGAAGATCGAACTGAAGAAGTCCGAGAAATCGCCCGTGTCCTGGCCACCGCCACCGAAACCGCCACGGCTCTGCCAGCCCGGTGGTCCCTGGAACGGTTGGCCATGCTGGCCATAGCGGCGCAGGTCGTCGTATTCGGCGCGCTTGTCGGCGCTTTTCAGCGCTTCATAGGCTTCCGATGCGTCCTTGAACTTGGACTCGGCGTCCTTTTCCTTGCTGACGTCGGGGTGGTACTTGCGCGCCAGCTTGCGATAGGCGGCCTTGATCGCCTTGTCGTCTGCGGTCGGTTCCACACCGAGAATCTTGTAATAGTCTTTGAAGTCCATCGCGGGAATCACCATCCGTTATCAAAATCGCGCCACCGTCGCAGCATGCGCTTGTTTGCAGCCTTGAGGTTGACCGATCTCAGTGTAGTGACCGGGCGGCGCAGCAAAAATTTATCGGCAGCAGGCGGGGCTTCTTGCGACTGCCCAGCGGCTGACCGGTTGATGCAGGGTAGTTTGGGGGTGAACGGTCGTCTTTCAAGGATCATCAGGCGAGATTTAGCAGATAACCGGCCTTCGAATCTGTCGCGCACTGACATACACTGCGCGGCCGTTTTTTAACCGGAACCTGAAAGACATGAACAACGCATCTCCAGCCCGTGCCTTGGGTATCGACTTTGGCACGTCCAACTCTACTGTCGGCTGGCTGCGCCCCGGCGTGGAAACGCTGATCGCGCTGGAGGACGACAAGATCACCCTGCCGTCGGTGGTCTTCTTCAATATCGAAGAGCGCCGCCCGGTATACGGCCGACTGGCCCTGCACGAGTACCTGGAAGGCTACGAAGGCCGCCTGATGCGCTCGCTCAAGAGCCTGCTGGGTTCCAAGCTGATCAAGCACGACACCAGCGTCCTCGGCACGGCGATGCCGTTCAAGGACCTGCTCGGGCTGTTCATCGGCCAGCTCAAGAATCGCGCCGAAGCCGCCGCCGGTCGGGAGTTCGAAGAAGTGGTGCTGGGCCGTCCGGTGTTCTTTGTCGACGATGACCCGATGGCCGACAAAGAAGCCGAAGACACTCTGGTGGACGTGGCTCGCAAGATCGGCTTCAAGGAAGTCTCGTTCCAGTACGAACCGATTGCCGCCGCGTTCGACTATGAGTCGACCATCGAAAAAGAAGAGCTGGTGCTGATCGTCGACATCGGCGGGGGTACCTCTGACTTCTCGCTGGTGCGCCTGTCGCCGGAGCGTCGGGGTGTGGATAACCGCCACGAGGACATCCTCGCGACCGGTGGTGTGCACATCGGCGGAACCGACTTCGACAAACAGCTCAGCCTGCAAGGCCTGATGCCGCTGTTCGGCTACGGCAGCCGCATGAAGAGCGGCGCCTACATGCCGACCAGTCATCACATGAACCTGGCGACCTGGCACACCATCAACTCGGTGTACTCGCAGAAATCCCAGCTGGCCCTGGGCAGCATGCGCTACGACATCGAAGACACTGGCGGCATCGATCGCCTGTTCAAGCTGATCGACCAGCGCGCCGGGCACTGGCTGGCGATGGAAGTGGAAGAAACCAAGATCCAGCTGACCCACGCCGAAAGCCGCCACGTGCCACTGGACCGCATTGAAGCGGGCCTTAGCGTGGACCTGAGCCGTGCACTGTTCGAGTCGGCCATCGACAACCTGCTCGAGCGCGTGCGCAACAGTGTCACCCAACTGCTGGCGGACGCCGACGTGCGGGTCGATCAGGTCGATACGGTGTTCTTCACCGGCGGTTCGAGCGGGATTCCGGCGCTGCGCAACAGTGTTTCGGCGATGCTGCCGAAGGCGCGGCATGTGGAAGGGAACATTTTTGGCAGTATCGGCAGTGGCTTGGCGATTGAAGCGGCCAAGCGATACGGCTGAGGAGCAGCTGCAAGCCTCTAGCTGCAAGCTTCAAGTAAAAGCAGGGCGGCGCTTGCTCTTGGCTTTTACTTGCAGCTTGAAGCTTGAAGCTTGTGGCTGCCGTCAGACCATCCCCACCTGCTTCAACTCACTCTTCAGGTACGCGTAGTAAATCGGCCCCGCCACCACCCCCGGCAGGCCGAACGCGGCCTCGAACACCAGCATCGCCAACAGCAACTCCCACGACTTGGCACTGATCTGCCCGCCGACGATGCGCGCGTTGAGGAAGTATTCGAGCTTGTGGATAACGATCAGGTAACCCAGGGCCGCCACCGCCACCCAGATCGACAGCGACAGGCCGACGATGGTGATCAGGGTGTTCGACATCAGGTTGCCGATCACCGGCAACAGGCCGAGCAGGAACGTCAGGACGATCAGGGTTTTGGTCAGTGGCAGCTTGATGCCGAACATCGGCAGGATCACCGCCAGGAAAATCCCGGTGAATACGGTGTTGAGCAGGGAAATCTTGATCTGCGCAAACACGATGTTGCGAAACGCCTGGACCAGCAGGTGCAGACGTTCGAACAGCGCCGCCGCCAGCGGTTTGCGCTTGGTCAGGTCCGGCACACGCTGCAAGGCAATGATCGCACCGAGCACCATGCCGATCAGCAAGGTCACGAACATGTGCGCCGCGTCCTTGCCCACCAGTTGCAAATCGCTGAGGTGCTTGCTGACCCACTCGCCAATCGCTACGCGGAACTCCGCGGCACTGGCCGGCAGGTAGGCGTCGATGAACGGCGGCAGTTGCCCGCGCGCGCGGTCGACCACTCCCATGAACTTGTCGAGGGAGGCGCCGGGGTTTTCCGCCTCGTGCAGCAGGAAGCTGAAGGCACCGGCAAAGATCAGCGACAGCACGCTGACAATCAGGGTCCCCAGCAAGGCCACCGCCAGCCAGCGCGCGCGTCGGCCTTCGATCAGCCGTTGCAGTTGCGGGGTGAGCATGTTGACCAGTTCGAAGACCAGCAATCCGGCCAGCAGGCTGGGTAACAGGCGCAACGGCAGCACCAACAACAAACCACCAAAAATAATGATCCAGCTGATAACCAGCAAAACTTGACGTTGAGAAAACGTTGGCATACAGCCTCAAAAACGAACGGCGTAAAAGGATTGGCAGTCTGCCAGCGATCCGGTGTGAGCACTAGGGATTGTGTGGGGCGACCTTGGTCGAGGGTTAAAGCTTTGTAGTGCCTCAACCGGCCTCATCGCGAGCAAGCTTGCTCCTACAACACCGGACATTGTGGGAGCTCGCCGGCTAGCGATGAGGCCAGCACAGCTGCCACTGTCCTTGAGCCGTTTTACCGCTTCAGGCAATTACTCATGAACGCCTTGCGCTCATCGCCCCTGAGGAGTTTGGCCGTGGCGTTCGCGTTGCAGTTTTTCATTTTCTCTTGCTGAGGCGTCAAGGCTGTTCCCGCCTCGTTGGCCGCCGGGGCCGCTTTCAGACAGTTGCTCATGAAGGCTTTGCGCTCATCGCCCTTGAGGCTTTTGGCCGTAGCGTCGGCATTGCAGGTGGTCATCTTCTCCTGTTGGGCCGTGTTGGCGGCGAAGCCCTGGGAGCACAGCAGCAAACCGACGATCAACAACGGGGCACGCAATATCTTCATGGAGATTTCTCCTTGTTGCCGCACCGACAGACACGGCCTTGCACTGAAGTGTAGACAACACCTGTTACACCTTCCTGTTCTGCAGGTGGCTGCGTCGATATTGCTCCGGCGTGCATCCGGCCTGCCGCTGGAACATCGCGATGAATGCCGAACCGGTGCTGTAGCCCATGTCGAAGGCGATTTCCTGAATACTGCGCTGGCTGTCCAAGGTCTCGATGGCCGCGAGAAACCGCAGGCGCTGGCGCCACTCGCCAAAACTCATGCCCAGCTCGCGCACAAACTGTCGCGCCAGTGTGCGCTCGCTGACATGGATGCGCGCCGCCCACTCCGACAAGGGCCGGTTGTCGCCAGGCTCGGCCTGCAGCGCCTCAAGGATGGCGAACAGTCCGGAACTGCTGGCGTAGGGCAAATAGCACTCATGTACCGGCGCCTGCTGTAGTTGATCCACCAGCACCTGAGCCAGACGTTTATCCGCCGCCTGTTCGGGGATTTTCACGTCCCGCGCGGCGAAGTCCTTGAGGATGGCCTTGAGAATATCGCTGATGGCCAACGTGCAGGCCTGTTGCGGCAACTCATGGCACAACGGCGGCGCGAGACAGACGGCGCGGTAGTTGATCGGCTGGTTGCTGTAGAAACTGTGCTCGGTCTCAGGCGGCACCCACACCGCGTATTGCGGGGGCGACATGAAACGGCTGCTGCCGATCTGCATGTGCAAGACCCCATTGGCCGAATACTCGAGCGTGCCCCAAGGGTGCCGGTGTGGCGCGGCGTATTCGTGGGTGTTGAAGTCGGCGTAACGGAAGTACACCGGGGCCGGCAATTCGCTGAAATCCAGCAAGTCGATGTGTTTACTGGTCATGCTGTCCGGAATCAGGGATGGGTTGTCTGGATTGAAGTATAGGCTTGTATCCAGACAAGGGATAATTGCCCCTCATTAACGTTCTGGTTTTCCCCGATGCAATACGCTTATCCCCTGCTGGCCATTTTTATCTGGGCTGGCAACACCGTGATCACCAAAATGTCGGCCGGGGCGATTTTCCCCGCCGAAATCGGTTTCTACCGCTGGCTGCTGGCCGGGTTGCTGTTCACGCCTTTCATGCTTAAACCAGTGCTCAGCCATTGGCCGAAGATCCGCGCGAACCTGGGCAAGATCTTTGTCCTCGGTGTGCTCGGCATGGCCGTCTACCAAAGCCTGGCGTACTTCGCCGCCGCCCTGACTTCCGCCACCAACATGGGCATCATCCTGTCGCTGATGCCGCTGATGTCGTTGGCCATGGCGATCATCAGCCTCGGTCAACGCCTGACCCTCGGCGCCTTGGCCGGTGCGGTACTGTCGTTCGCCGGAGTACTGGTGGTGGTGTCGTCCGGCAGCCTCGGCACACTGCTGGAACACGGCGTGAACCTGGGCGACGCAATGATGCTGATTGCCACACTCGCTTATGCGATCTACAGCACCTTGCTGAAAAAATGGCAGCTGAAACTGCCGCCGCTGGTGTTGCTGTACTTGCAGATACTGGTGGCCGTAGTGGTGCTGTTCCCGCTGTTCCTCGCCTCGGAAAAAGTCGGCCCGACGCTGCATAACATTCCACTGGTGCTTTACGCCTGCCTGTTGGCTTCGATGGTCGCTCCCTGGGCGTGGATGCAGGCCGTGGTGCGTTTGGGACCGAGCCGGACCACGCTGTTTTTCAATCTGCTGCCGTTGATCACCGCGCTGATTGCGGCGGTGGTGCTGCATGAGCAGTTGGCGATGTATCACTTGGTGGGCGGGATGCTGACGTTGGGCGGGGTGATTCTTTCCGAGCGCTGGACGACGGTGTTGAGCCGCCGCTGATTAATTGTGGTGAGGGAGCTTGCTCCCGTTCGACCGCGCAGCGGTCGCCATCAATTGAATAGGGGCTGCTGCGCAGCCCAGCGGGAGCAAGCTCCCTCGCCACAGGGCGGTCTAAAGACCCGCCGCACTCAGCCGCGCCGCATGCTCGACAAACAACCGAATCGGCTCAGCCCCCTTCCCCACCAACCCCAACGACTGATTGACGATGTCGAAGTGATCCAGCGGATACTCATCGCCAATCACCGTGCCGAGGTGCGAGCTGTAGCGTCCGACCATACCGTCGCAATGCCCGGCTTCGCGCACGAAGGTTTTGGCGAACAACCGGCAACTGCGATTGGTGCCGTCCAGCAGATTGCGTCCACGGTCGGTAATGCCCGGTTGCAACGTGCCGGACCAGGAGTAATAACGCACGCCGTTCACCTCCTCCGGCCCGTGCCCGCCCCAGGTTTCGGGCAGGCCCTGTGGATATCGTTGATTGAACAGCGCCACACCTTCGGTGGTGAGGGAATGATGGGAGGCATGGATATCCACCGGCAGCTTCGGCCCGCGATAGCCGGTTTCCAGCAGGCACATCAACGCGTTGACCATGTGCAATAGAAAGGTCAGCAGCCGGCCGCAGACGCTGTCATGGGGATAGTGTCGGTGCAGATAATCGGCAAGTTCCGAACCGTGATTCGGCCCCGCCACCGAAGTGACCGAGGCGACCAGGTCCGGGCGCTTGGCCGCCGCATAGCGAGCGGTCAGTGAGCCTTGGCTGTGGCCGATCAGGTTGACCTTGGCGGCGCCGGTTTCCCGCAGAATCTCTTCGATTCGCGCCATCAATTGCTCGCCACGTACTTCACTGGAATTGAGCGGTGAAACCTGCACCGCGAACACCACCGCACCGCCACGGCGCAACGCCTCGACGATCCCGTACCAGTACGGATACAACACCAGACGAATAAACCCGAGCATTCCCGGGACCAGCACCAACGGATAGCGCGGGGCAGAACCTTGCGACATGGGCGGACGTCCTTGTGATCGGTGAGATGACGCAAGGCAGGATGCAAGACATCCGCCAAGCATCACCAGCGAAGATGACAACTCGACGACCAGTCTATGACATCCGCCCTACTTCAGCCCCACCACGCCTGCCACGATCAGCCCGACCGACACCAGCTTGACCGCGGTCAAGCTCTCGCCCAGCAGCGCGAAACCGAGAAACACCGTGCCCAGCGAACCGATGGCGGTCCAGATCGGGTACGCGATACTCACCGGTAACTCGCGCATGGCCAGGGTCAGGAAGTAAATCCCGCCCACGGCGGCCGCCACAGTGATCAGCGACGGCCAGAGCCGGGTGAAGCCTTCGGCGTACTTCATGCCCATGGCGAAAGTCACTTCGAACCCGGCGGCGACCAGCAAAAACAGCCAGGCCATCTAGAGCTCCCTGACCAACGCCAGCAGGCGCTGTTCGGCCTCGGCCGCCGAGATTGCGAAGGTGCGCTCGGCGGACTCCTCGCCCTCGGCAGCCACCACGGTGACATCGGTGATGCCGATGAACCCGAGCACCGTGCGCAACAACGTATCGGCATGATTCAAGGCTTCCAGCTCACCACCCGGGCCAAACCCGAAACCGCCGCGACTGGTGATGATCAGCGCTTTTTTGCCTTGCACCAGCGGTTCGTACTGCGCCACGCCATTGTCCAGCGTGTGATTGAACGTCAGCCCTACGCGAACAATCTGATCGATCCAGGCCTTGAGGCCACTGGGCACGCTGAAGTTGTGCATCGGCGTGGAAATCACCAGCAAATCGTGGCCGAGCAATTCGTCGACGAGTTGGTCGCTGAGCGCCAGATCCGCCTGCATCGTCAACGGTCGTGCCTCGGGTTCGGGATAGAACGCGGCGGCCACAAACGCTTCATTGACCGGTGGTATCAACACCCGACCGACTTCGCGGCGGGTCAGTTTCGACTCTGGGTACCGAGCCTGCCACGCGGACAAAAACACTTCCGCCAAACGCCGCGAATGCGACCGTTCACCTCGTGGACTGGCATGAACAGCAAGAATTCTACTCATCTGAATCTCCTCAGGTCTAAACTCGAACGGCTTGTGGCTTGCAGCTTGAAGCTCGCGGCTGCCCCACTTCAAATGAGCAAAAATCAGTCAGGGTGAATTCATTTCACCCATGGAGTTTCAAATGTTTGCCTCGCTGCCGTTGACGGCCCTGCGCGCCTTCGAGTCCGCCTCACGCCTGCTGAGTTTCAAGGCCGCCGCCGAAGAACTGTCAGTGACACCGACAGCGGTGTCCCACCAGATTCGCTCACTGGAGACCTGGCTCGGCGTGCCGCTGTTCGAACGTTTGCCCCGCCAGGTACGCCTGACCGAGTGCGGCGAACGACTGTTCCACAGCCTGCACGGTGCATTTCTCGACGTGGCGCAAAGCATCGACACCCTGCGCCCGCAGCGCAATGGCGCGAATCTGACGATCTCCACCACCGCCGCCTTCGCCGCGCTTTGGCTGGTGCCACGGCTGGGCCGCTTTTATGCGCAGCATCCGACGATCAATATCCGCCTGGACACCCACTGCGAAGTCATCGATCTGCATCAGGACGCCAGCGTCGATCTGGTTGTGCGCTACAGCCTCGACGATTATCCGAACCTGTATGGCTTGTGCCTGTTCGATGAGTTCTTCGGCGTGTACGGCTCACCGGAACAGGTCGCCTTGGCGAGCCGTCGCACACCGACGTTGATCAGCGTGCGTTGGCACAATTCGAAACTCTATGCCCACGGCTGGGAGGCCTGGTGCGCGCGCTCCGGCGAAACCTGGCTGACGGGCCAGCCCGCCGTGCGCGAATACGATGAAGAGCATTACTCCCTGCAAGCAGCGATTGCAGGGCAAGGTCTGGTGCTGGCGAGCAATATTCTTGTTTCGGAAAGTGTGGCCAGCGGGTTGCTGGTCGCTTATCGGGGAGAGGTGCAGGTCGACGGCGCGGGATACAGCGCCCTGTGTGTGCCGGGGCGCGAACGGCATCCGCCGGTTCGGGCGTTTTTTGCGTGGCTGGGTGAGGAGGCGATGATGTCAGGACATGCGTTGCGTTGACGGGAATTAAACTTTATTGAACTACTTACATTAAAAACCGCAGACAAAACATAAAACAAAATCAACAGTTACAAACTCAAACTAGACTTTAAATTAAATAAACTTAATCTACCAACACGGCCAACCGGCCGATTTAACAAACAAGTAAAGGATTACTTATATGCTACTCGAACAACGACTTGAGTTTCTTGATTCCCTACCATCGCTGCCTATCTTGACGCAGAGCGCGACGCCTACAATTCGGGTATTCGCGGCCGACTCCGAACACGACATCAACAAGCCGACCGCCAGTGTCATGCCTGACACAATTGACGCTTTCATGCCCGGCGTCCCGCAACAGATCATCGATGACGTAAATCTCAGCAAATTAATCATGCAAAACGCGGCCACCCAAAAATTCCCCGAAGATGCGCAGCTTTTCGAATGGTACAAGTATTACGTCAATGGTCTGAGCAAACTGGGCTGGGTCATTCAAAGTAAAGACATCCAAGAAGTCACCATCAGAAGGGTGGGACTGACAATGGATCAGGTTGCACTGGAAGTGGCGGCTGGGCTAATTGGCCCTAACGCTGCCGCGGTGCTCGCCAATGTCGCGAAAATAGCCGTGGATGCGGTACAGAACAATCCTGGCGCCATTAAAATCTTCGACCGCAATACAAAGCTGGGTGCTCAGGCAAAATTCGATATCGCCCCGGTCTGGCTTGATAACAGCGGAAATCCGAACATGATCCTTAACTGTATTTCACTGGATGCAAGGGAGAGCACTCGCGGCATCCTGTTCTGGAAATCGACCCGTCAGTCCACCACTATAAAAACCGGCGCCGTGCGTACTTACCTGGACAGCAAAGTCTTTTCCGGTCTGCGGGATAATTTGTACAGCAAGTACAGTGAGGCGGGAAAAAAATTCATTGAAGACCTTCCCGACTTTGGCGACTTCTAATTTTAATCGGCAATAAAACAGTCGATTAAAAACAACTCACTCAACCTCACACGGCACACATCATGAAAACTAGCGCATTTGATAGCTATCTTGTTAGCGGCAACATAACGATTTTTGTCGGATCACATACCGACAATTTTAAAAAAGATATTTTAGCGTCCAGCCTACTCGCTGAATTGGTAGCCGAACAACAGAGCAATGATCGCATCGCTTCCTTGCCAACTTACACAGACACACTTAAAAAAGTTGGCTGGATACTCAACAGCCGTTCCTCGCAGCGTATTGAATTTATCAATAGCAGCCTTTTTGATGTGATAGATGAAAGCGTCGGGAGTGCTTTGTCACAAGACAATCGAAAAGAACTCGCCAACGCTTTCTCTCAAATTGCGGCGCTATCCAATGACTCCACAGCGTACAAGGAAATCGTTGAAAAACTTCAGAAAAACGCAAAAGCAAACACGGCTTCAAGCGCGGCACTGCTGACGATTGTTCGCAACGATAAAACCGTGGTTACCCTACAAATGACATTCGAAACGGCCGAGGCGCTTGCAACGAACATCCTCAACCTGCCTGTTCTGAATGCCATCACCGACCGCAAGACCAATGTCTGGATGGTATGCAGCGCACTGGATGCTCGTCATTACAACGATGTCCGAAGTGAAGTCCTGAAGAAACTGGGTCGCAAAATCGAAACTGAAATACTGCACATCCAACCCCCCCAGCAGTGACTTCAAGACCCCGCCTCACAAGCCGTTCAAGCGCCCCTGATTTTAAACCGGCGGCGCTTGAACACTGCTAACGGACGCGGATCAGTGTTTAACCGTCTTCGGCACATTGCCCGCCTTCATCTGCTCCAGCAACGGTGCGCACTGACTCGGCTCCCCGCCGCTCGGTGCCACCAGTGCGAGCAAACCCGCCGCCGGTGCGGCGATCACGCCCAGCGCAACCATCCCCGCGCCGCGCAGCATCAACGGCACGGCTTTGACCCCGGCATCTGGCTTGATGAACTTGCCTCGCACATACAGCGGCGAGCGCAAGGAAATCAAACGCCAACCCTTGGATTCCGGGGTGACGGTCAGGTCCAGTTGCTCGGTTGCCATGTTCGCCGTGCCATCGATGTAGACAATGGCGTTCTCGGTATCGAAGACGAACAGACGGACAGTCGCCAAGCCGGACTCGATGCCGAAATCGGCCGCCGCGCAGTTGATCTTCACTTCCTTGTCACCAAAGATCTTGCCGACCACGTAATTGCCGACGTTCAGACCCGCCAGCTCCATCAGTTCGCGACTGATGGCGCCATCGTTGATCAGCATCTTCAGGTTGCCATTGGCGCTGCCCAGCAGTTTGGCCACCGAGTTGCCACGCCCGGTGATATCGGCATCGCCATTGAGCTCGCCGAAGCTGGTTTTCATCGGTTCAAAGGTCGGGAACAGTTGCTTGAGCTTGAACCCGCGCGCGGTGAGTTTTGCCCGGCCTTCCAGCGGGTCGGTACGACCGTTCAGGCGAATCTGCGCATCGAGATTCCCGCCAGCGACACCAAAGCGCAGCGGCTCAAGGCTGAGCACGCCGTCGGTCAGTACCAGGTGTGTGTAGAGATCGTTGAACGGCAGTTTTTCGCTGTGGACGATGCGCTTGCCGGTGAATTCCACATCGGCGTCCATGTCGCGCCAGCGATCGGTTTTGAATTCTTCGACCGGCAGCACTTTATCGGTCGGTTGCTTGCTGTCGCCACCCCGGGCCTTTTGCTCGGCATTGGAATCGGCACCGATCAGCGGGGCGAGGTCGGTAAACAACACTTGATTGGACAGCAGCGCGCCGCTGAGCTTCGGTCGGGGTTTGCTGGCAACGTAGGTCAGATTGCCGTGAATATCGCTGTCGCCGATCTTGCCGTTGAAGTCTTCATAGCGATACACCGCGCCGCCGGGTTCATGCAGCTTGCCAATCAGGTGACCGTCGGTGGCGTAGGGCGGCGTGTCCGGCAGGGTGATGCCGGTCAACGGATAGAGATTGCCCAGGCTGGTACCGGCGAGTTTCAAGCGCAGATCCAGGGCGCCAAGGTTCATCGGATCGGTCAGGGTGCCGGCCAACTCAATGCTCGAGTCCGCCACCTTCACCTGCGCCTGAAGCGGAAACGGTCGGGTGGAATCCTGCAAGGCCAACAATCCGCCGATCTTGCCCTGCCCCGCGAGTTTCTCGCCGTGATACTGGCCGTTGACCTTGAGGGCGAACGCATAGTCCTGCGGGACCGCGCCTTGCGCCTGCGCGGTCTTCGTCGCTTTGACACCGACGATGTCGCTGAAGGGAATCGGTTTACCCAGCGGATCGATAAGCACATCGAGCCGGGTCTTGAGGTTTTGATCGTCGAGGGTGACATGGCCCTTGTCGAAACCGATCGCGCCGATGTCGACCACCCAATTCGACGGTTCGGCGCTCGGGTCCTTGGGATCGAACTTGAAGGTCCAGTTGGCGCGCCCGTCAGCCAGGCGTTGCAGGCTGGCGTTCGGTTCGGTGAGGTCGATGCGCGGAATCACCACTCGCTGCGCCAACAGCGCCAACGGCGAAATGCGCAATTCGACGCGCTTGAGGGTGACCATCTGCGGCGCCTTGGACCAGTCCGGGTTGCCCAGGCTCAAGTCCTCCGCCACCACATGCGGCCACGGCACCCACGCACGCCAGCCCCCTTCATCGGGCTCACGCTGCCAGACCACCGACAGATTGCCGTTGATGGCAAACGCCCGGTGCAGCTCTTCCGAGACTTTGGCATTGAGGGGCGGTTTGATCCGGTTCCAGTCAAAAAACACGATGACCAGCACCAACACCGCCAGCAAGACAACGAGGCTGGCGAAGGTCCAGGCGAGAATTTTACGAGTGCGCGTCATTGCACAGAGCTCCTGATACGACCGAGCGCCCGGACCGCGACGCCTGGTGAAACGGTGAGCCGTAAGCGGCCCCCATGGAATCTACGACTGAAAAAACCCGGGCAGGTTTAGTCGAAAGACCGATTTTGCCGAAATCCGCCAGTCCAGTCATGACCAATCAGTCAATTCGCGTTATCGACCCTGCCCCTTTGTACCGCGAGCGCGGGGTGAAAATACCCAAGCCGGTGCAAAAGCGCTCCCCGGAAACGCCCGGTCTAGAGCCCCTCCAGCGAACAATCAATTCCGTTGATTATTACCATTGCGTTTATGAACTTTTATATCGATTTATCGAGAGTAGCATTGCCCTCGTACCCACTTTCTCGCACTCCCCTGGAGCAAAACAATCATGAAACGCCAATTACTGTTAAGCCTTACCCTCTCGATGCTGGCCAGCACCGCTTTCGCTCTTCCGGCCGCTGACCAGGCGACCCCGCAAGTAAAAGCCAGCCACTCGGTATTCAGCCAAACCGTTGCCGCTGATGGTTCGGACCGTACCCCACAAGGCCAAACCCTGGCAGAAGGCGGTAACGATCGCCTGAAAGAAAAAGGCCTGATCACTCAGGACGGCTCGGATCGCACCCCACAAGGCCAGACCCTTGCAGCTGATGGCTCGGACCGCACTCCACAAGGTCAAACACTCGCTGAAGGCGGTGGTGATCGTGTGATCGAACGCAACAGCGCTCTGAGCTAAGCCCCATGGCCGCTCAGAAAAAAAGCCCAATCAACGGATTGGGCTTTTGACTTTATAGCGATCCAGATAACAGACGCAGCACTTCCCCGCTTGATCCCCTCGATAGTCGTTCGACGCCGACAAAGCCGATTTGCTAGAGTGCGCCGCTGTCCCTGTCCAGAAAACACCTTGCGATGCTGCCCCGCGCCGAACAGAAACAACAGACCCGTAACGCCCTGATGGACGCTGCCCGGCGCTTGATGGACGGCGGCCGAGGATTCGGCAGCCTGAGCCTGCGCGAAGTGGCGAAAACCGCCGGCATCGTACCCACCGGTTTCTACCGGCATTTCGCCGACATGGATGAGCTGGGCCTGGTATTGGTCAGCGAAGTCGGCCAGACCTTTCGCGAAACCATTCGCCTGGTGCGTCACAACGAGTTCGTGATGGGCGGCATCATCGACGCTTCGGTGCGGATCTTTCTCGACGTGGTCAGCGCCAACCGTTCGCAGTTCCTGTTTCTCGCCCGTGAGCAGTACGGCGGCTCGTTGCCGGTGCGCAAGGCGATTGGCCGTTTGCGCGAAGACATCAGTTCGGACCTCGCCGCCGATTTGTCGCTGATGCCGAAACTGCAACACCTGGACATCGCCGGCCTGAACGTCATGGCCGACCTGATCGTCAAAAGCGTGTTCGCCACCCTGCCGGACATCATTGATCCACCGGCCGAAGCGCTGCCTGAGCATCTGACGCCCCAGGCGAAAATCACCCAGCAACTGCGCTTCATCTTTATCGGTCTGAAGCACTGGCAAGGGCTCGGCAGCACCGAGTAGTTTCTGTGGATGAAATCCT
>NZ_JAUHUK010000033.1:0-36033 GCF_030417915.1 Pseudomonas sp. C32
GTGCTCAAAAGCTGGGCGCCTTAATCACCCATGCCGTTTTTTTCAAACAGTCGGACGATGTCTCTCGCGCCATGCAGAACGCGCTCGACCATGATATCGACGCCCTCCACGCTGTAGAAAATCAGATAACGACCATGGGTAATCATTCGCAATCCCTTGGCACAATCATCCTTTGGAACACCCAGGTTCGGCTGATCGATCAATCGCGTGCACTGCAAACGCAACTCGCCGACAAACGTCCGGGCCCGCTCAGGGTTGTCTCGTGCGATGAAGCGGGCAATTTGCAGAAGATCGTCCCGGGCCCGTGCAGAGAAGAACAGTTTCCTCATGGACGCACTTGTTCCGATGCTACCTCATCAATCAGCGCATCAAGCTCGGCGAACACGGTTTCGGCAGCGATGGCCGGACGGGGATCATTGCGGCTTGCTGCAATGGCTTCCCGAAGTTCTGCGGCATGCAGCCGATCCAGCAGCTGTTGATAGGCAGCATGGGGTAATAGATACGCAGCAGGACGGTTGTGGTTGAGCACGGCAACAGGCTCCGAACCCGCTTGCTCGATCACCGTACTCGGGCTGCGTTTGAGCTCGGTAATGCTGACCGAACGGCTTGCGAGTAGCTGTTCCATGACGGCTCCAATGGTACGAAAAAAAGTACTTTATAGTGCTCGATTGCTGGCATGGTGGTCAACGAACACCTGACCAGTGCGATGCCAACCCACAAAAAAACCGCCTAAGCGGTTTTTTCATTCTGTCGTCCAGTCAAACTCGTCGTATTCATCATCATCATCGTCTTCGTCGTCCTCGAAAATTTCCTCTTCCAGGTCGTCGTCTTCAACAATGGCTTCTTCCGGCTGATTCAGCAGAAAGTCCTTACGGCTCTCGGTAATGGCTCGCCGTAGTTCTTCGCCCTTTTGCGGGCAGTTGAGCATTTGGGCGATGCGGTCGATTTTTTTTGCCACGGCATCCTCCAACGCATCGGCTATGGCCCGATAGTGCGCGTTTTCGGGCCGTAATGCCAAATCGCCGGGCTGGGGTCAGATCGTTCTGAATATTCGTCAGCGGTGGTAACGGCGCACCACGCTGCTGTTTTTCAGCACATGGCCTTTGATTTTTTCCAGAAACTGCGCACGGGTCAGGCCGGCGGGCAAGGCCTCTGGCGCCAGGTCCAGGGCGTAGAGCTGGATGATGTAGTGGTGAGCGCTGTCGCCAACGGGCGGGCAAGGGCCGATGTAACCGGTGGTGCCTTTGCTGTTGGTGCCGGCCACGCCTTCCAGCGCAGATTTGGCGCCGACGCCGGATGCAATCTGATGCGTGCCGGCCTTGATGCCGTAATGCACCCAGTGATCGACGCCCTGGCCTTTCTGGCCGTCCGGGTCGTGCATGACGATGGCGTAGCTGAGGGTGCCTGTCGGGCCGGGGTTCCAGCTCAGTGCCGGGGAAACGTTGTGTCCGCCGCAGCCCGGGGCATCGCTGGCGGCGGCCGAGGCGAACAAGCGGTCATCCGAGACACCCGGAATGCTCAGGGTGAAACGCTCTTGCGCGGCGTGTGCCGGTAACTGCACGCAAAAGGCAACTGCTACGGCCGCGAGCCAAGGGTTCAAAGAGGTCAATCGGATCATACCGGAGCACCTTGTGCGTGTGGGGCCGTGGGCGGCGTGCAGACTATAGCCGGAGCGTTCACGCCGTGGCAGTGGCTTATGGATGAACCTCGTAATCTGCGCCAGACTCATCATTGAAAGGTATGTCTGGAGAGCGATCATGACTCTGCATCGCGTTGCGAATTTCGCCGATGTGCCCGAAGACCGGGGCATGGAAGTGCAGGCTGGAGACAGCAAAATCCTCCTGCTACGCGCCGGCGATCAACTGCGTGCCTATCAGGGCGATGGCCTGTGAGCAAGACCGGGCAATGGCGATGCTTGTCGAACGGATGAAACAGCCGCTGTCGCTGGATCAAGCGTGGCGGCTGATTCGAGACCTTCCCTAGGCGGACGTGAGGGGCGCTTGCTTATCGTCTTTGTCGGCCGGCAAGCGAATCACTCGCGGATGTGCCAGTGGCGCCAGACGCTCAGGTAACTGCTGTGCCGTGACGGGGAAGAAGTGCGTGACCACGCGACTGACATCCCCTTCCTGATCGTTGTGGATGGTCATGGAACCGGACGTGCGCAGCTTTTTGAGCCGCTCACGGGTCAGATTGAAGGTCTCGCTCAAATCAAGATCATCCACCACCGGTGCCGGCAAACGGCGCTGGAGAAAGCTCTTGCTTTTACGGTGCTGGTAACGCGCCCAGGAAATCAGGATCACCGCGTTCAACACCGCCACCCAAAAATAAATCTGCAGCGTACCGAGCGCATCGAACACCGAACCATCGAGGCGCGGCCCCGCGTGGGTGTCGATCAATGGCCAGAGCCCGCGTATCAGCAAATAGAGCAGTCCGATCCAGGCCAGCACCGTGAAAAAAACATCGATCACGACCCAAACAAGATTCCGCTGAGTTCGGATGATTTTCATTTGGCGTCCTCCTTTTCATCGCTCAGCGGCTTGATGCCTCGGTCAGGACTCACCCAGCGTGCACGTTTCTGATTTTGACTGAACAGCACCTTGGGGAAGCTGACGAGCGTGGTGAGCAAACTGATCAGCCAGAACACCAGCGGATACCAGATCACCCAGAACATGGTTTTCCACAGGCCTTTTTCGTATCGGCGGTCGATCAGAATGCTGACCGCGAACTGGAACAGGCAGACGGTCGCCAGCAGCAACCCGGTAAAGGCCGGCGGCAACAGGTGATCGACGGCAATCGCGGACGGCATTTCGACAAACTTGCCCATCGCCCAGAAGATGATCGATAGCAGGAAGGTAAACGCCCAACCGGTGGACAGGCAGTATTCGAACAGCAGCGGCCAAAGGTAGCGGTGACGGTATTGCCAGATTCCGCGAATGTTCTTGAACAGCACTTCGGCGCCACCCTGGGCCCAGCGCAGTCGCTGCTTCCACAGGCCCGCCAGGGTTTCCGGCATCAGGATCCAGCACAGTGCACGGGGCTCGTAAAAGATGCTCCAGTGGTCCAGTTGCAGTTTCCAGCTGATGTCGATGTCTTCGGTGATCATGTCCGGGCTCCAGTAGCCAACCCGGTGCAGCGCCGTGCGACGGAAAGCGACGATCACCCCGGAGACGGTAAAGATCCGACCGAACACCCGTTGAGTGCGTTTGATCAAGCCGATGATGGAAGAGAACTCGCCGACCTGGACACGCCCCACCAACGTCGAGCGCGTGCGAATCCGCGGGTTGCCGGTCACGGCGCCGAGGCGCGCGTTGTCGAGCATGGGCGCAACCAGATAAGCCGCCGTGTTCGGCGCCAGCAGTGCATCACCATCGATACACACCAGATACTCGCTGCGCGCCGCAATGGCGCCCATGCGCAGAGCGACTGCCTTGCCCTGGTTTTCCGCCAGGTGCACCACGCGCAGACGCGGATCCTGCTGCGCCAAGGCATCGAGCACGGCAGCGGTGTTGTCACTGGAGCCGTCGTTGATCGCAATGACTTCGATATTCGGGTAATGCTGCGCCAGTGCCGCGTGAATGGTGTCGGCCGCGTTTTCGCCTTCGTTGTAGCAAGGAATGAGGATCGAAATCAGCGGCTCGCCTTCAAGCGGCGGCGGCAGCGTGTCGTCTTCCCACGGCCAGTGCCGCTCCCAGTGCAGCCAGAAATACAGGCCACCGGCGATCCACAACCCGGACATGAACAATGGGTAGAAGAACACGAAGTCCATCAGGAATTGCCCGGTCAGCAGGAAGATCAGTCCGAGGGGAACCCCAAGGACGATCGCCAGCACCAGCATGGCCAAAAGTCTGTCCAGCATGTTATGGATTCCACTTGTTGGAGAGTGCGGGCCGCACGGTTTTCAGGTCCGGCAAGTTGTCGAGGAAGTTGTCCGGGTAGTAGCCGAAACTGGTAGCGCCCTGACGCTTGAGAACGCCCATCCACTCGGCCAACTGCTGGCCGTCGATGTCGGCGTCGGTCTGCTTGGTCCAGTCCCGGGCTTGCAGTTCGAACACGGTGCGATTGAGCGCGCCGGGACGGGATTTGACCGTGGCGACCAACGATTCCAGCCAGGGCCCGGATTGCTCCCGGGTCTGTTTTTCCATGAACGGCATGGCCATCGGCGCCGTCCAGTCGTAGGTCTGCAGGAAGTCGTCGAGGTTCTGCGCAAACCACGCTTCGCTCTCGGGATTGAGCATCGGCTCGGCGAAGATGTTGCGCGCGGTCATCACCTGCGGGCCACGGATGGCCCGGACCTTGGCCGTGAGTTCCTGGGTGAAGTCGATCAGGTACCGACTCTTGAAACGGGTCCAGCGTTGCATCGTGGCCGGGTCCGCACGCAGGGCGGCCATCGAGCCCGGCAAGCCGTTGGCGGCATAGACCTTCAGCGCTTGCGGGCCGGCGTCTTCGAAGTCCGACAGCACCGCGTCATCGTGATAGAGGATGCCGTCGACCGACGTCAGGCGCGCCACGTCTTCGTAGATTTCGCCGATGATGTGCCGCACGTTCGGATCGAACGGCGACAGTCGCTTGTACTGGTCCGGATCAACCGAAGTGGTGCCGGTTTTCGGGTCCCAACGGGTCACCCGTGGCAGCTTCGAATCGAGGGCAAAACTCAACACCGGCATCCACGCAAAGACTTTGACGTTGGCCCGGGTGCGCAGTTGCCAGGCCACGCGATCGAAGATGTCGGCGGCCACCGGCAGGTGACGGTTGGGGAAGTACAACTTGTGCACCAGGCCATCGCCGGCCGGGTCGGCGAAGGCTTGCAGGAACACCGTGTTGGCGCCCATGTCGGCCATGCGCTGGATCAGTTTGCCGAGGTTGATTTCCTGTTGCGCGGGGTCGGGGTCGTAGACGTTGTCGAGGTCCACATGCACCACGCGCATCGATGATTCGGCCTGCACAGACACGATGCTGTTGGCGAAGTGTTCGCCGTCCGGGTCCGATGCCACCAGAAAGCGCGGGCTGCTCATCAGGTTGTCGAGTGCGTCGAGACCGTCGTCCAGGGTCAACGCCATCTGATAGCCCTGTTCGTCGACCACCGCCAGCGAGGTGCCGTCCGCCATTCCGTATGGCCAGACCCAAACCCGTGGCTTGTAGCCGGTGGCCTTGCGGATTTTCTCCGAGATGGCCGCAACGTCGGTGCGAATTCGCTGCTGAAATTCAGCCTCGGTTTCGTAGCGGCCAGTCGTCGCGTCGTACCGGCGCGTGGCGGCGGCCGGTTGCAGGTTGCCCTGCGGGTTGGCCAGCACACCTTTGTGATTGGCGTCGGTGTGCGCAGCGATTTCCACCAGACCCGACTGGGAGACTTCCCGGACCTGATCCCAGGTCAGGAAGTCCGAACGCTGGCGCGGCGTCCCGGCGAAATCCACCGGTTGGTTCAACGGTGTGTCGACCCAGGACCCGACCGGCGCCAGCAAGGCATGCCAGTTGTAGGCGCGCAGCACCGGCATCACGCGGGTATAGAAACTTGAATAACCGTCGTCGAAACTCAGCAGGATCGCTTTAGGCGGCAACGCCGGCCCACCGCTGCGCGCGGCCATGATCTGGTCGACGGTCACCGGTTTGTAGTTGTTCTCCCGCAGCCACGCCAGTTGCTCGATCAGGCGTTCGGTGCGCACTGCCACTACGGCCTGGTCCGGGTCGCGGTCTTCGACATCGTGGTAGGCAATGCCCAGCACATGGTTTTTCGGCCACGGGGTTTCGCTGGCCGAAACCGGGCGCTCGGACGGCGGCACAAAAGCGGGTGCCTGCTGGGCGCAGGCGCTGATCAACAGCGCTCCCAGCAGGAGGATGAAACGCGAGAAAAAAGGCATCTTCAAACTCTTCTAGAAGCGATAAGTGAGGTCGACGAGCAGGCGCAGATCGGTTTCGCGATCTCCGTCGTAGGGTCGGTTGATCACGCTCAACAGGCCGCCCACTTCGAATACGTCGTTCCAGGCATAACGCTGGCCGTAACCGAGCAGCGCCATGCCACCGGTGCCGTGATCACGCTGGCTGTAAGTACCCGCGCCCGCCTGGAACTGCTGGCTCCAGGCCGTTTCGTAGCGGTGGTACAGCACGTGATTGACGTTCACGGTCGGCAGCACGCTGAAATCGGATTTCGGGTTGAAGTACGGCACGTCGTCGGACATGGAGTTGTGGCTGCTGCCGACCTCCAGTCCGACATCGACCTGCAGGCCCGGCGCGCTGTAGACACCTTCACGACCGGTGACCAATGCTTCGACCCGGTTGTTGCCATCACTGAAGTGCGAGGGGCTGACCGCCAGTTTCCACTCGCGGCTTTCGTTAGCCCGCCAGCGAATGAAACCGCTGCCGCCGTTGGCGGTGATGTCGCTGTTCAAGGCTCGCAACGGCGTAGCGGCCGAGAAGTACTCAAGACTGCCACCGTACTGCCAGTGATCGTCGATATCCCGGGCAATGGCCAGGCGCGCACCCTGCTTGCTGCCAAATCCGTAGGAATGGTTGGAGACTTCCGCTTCGAGGGTCATGTCGCGGGTGCGCCGCTCCAGGCCGACCCGCTGGAAACGATGATGACCGGTACCTTCCTGGAACTCACCGGTGGCGTAACCGGCACCGGCAAACACGCGCCAGTCTTCGTTGATCGGCGGGCTGTAGAGGGTGGTTTCGATGCCGAAATCACGGCTGCCGTTGACTGCGCCGGCATCGTTGTCGTTATCACCGCCATAGCTTTTACCGCCGTAGGTTTCTACGCGCAGTTCAGCCATGTCGTGGACTTCACGCTGACGCGCCAGGCGCTGCACCTGACGGTTGTCCGGGAAGCGTGCGACCACATCGTCGGTCAGCGCGTCCATCTGCCGCCATTCCTGCAAATCCATGGCGGTGTGGGCCTGGCCGATTTCCAGCCCGACATCCCGCGGGGCCATGCTCTCGGTTTCCTTGAGTTGGTTCTCGGCACGCCGTGGCCAGTCCCGCGCCAGGTACAAATCGGCTTGGGCCAGGCGCAAACCGGTGTTGCCCGGTGCCTGATCCACCAAGGCCTTTAACTGTTCTTCGCCATGGGGTAAATCGGAGCCGTAAGTACCGGCCTGGGCCGCCAGTTGCTGGGCGTCCATCCATGCGTCGTTGGGGTTGCCCACCGGCAAACCCTTGAGTTCAATACGCGGGTTCTGGGATTTGGCCAGGTCATCGGCGACTTTGCGTGCCTCTTCGGCCTTGTCGCTTTCGAGCAGCGAGTAGTAGAGCGCGGTGCTGTCTTCAAGACGGTCACCGGCATCAGCATCCGGCGCCGTCAACACCTGTCGATACAACTCGGTCGAGGTTTCCGGCTGACGCTGGTCCAGGTAGGACGACGCCACCCAGCGCAATGCATAGGTCGGAATCTTCACGCCTTCGGCGAGCAGTTTCTGATACTCGGAAATCACATCGGCGGTGCGCGCACGGGCCTTGAGCGCACCCATGCGGTCAATGCGCCAACGCACGACATCGTCGTGAGCGGCTGGATCGGCTGACCAGGTGGCGATCAACTTGTCGTAGTCGGCCAACGCGCGGTCAGCGATCACGTAGCGTTCTTTTTCGCTGCGGGTAGCCAGTTCGGCCAATCGCACGCGCTCGGCGGCCAGGTCACCTTCGAGGCGGCGCAGCGTGACCGGGTCAATCAGTCCCGGCCGTTGATTGGCCAGGCGCAAGGCCGGTTCCGGCAGCCGTACACGTTGCAGCGCATTCACGTATTCACGGGCGACTTCCGGTTTGCTGCCGGCGCGCATGAAGGCCTGATCGTATTCAAACAGCGAGTCGTACGGGTTGCCGGCGCGGGCCAAGGCGTAGCCCAGGGCGAGGCGGCGGGACGCGTCATCCGGTTTGGCCGCGACCAATGCGCGAGCACGGATGACGGCCTCCGCGGGTTTGCCGGCATCGGCCTGGGTCAACGCGAGGCCCAACTGCAGATCCGGGTTTTGCGGCTCGAGGGCCAGCGCCTTGTTGTACACCTGGATCGCCGAGTCCCAACGTTTGAGATTGCGATAGGCGCGCGCAGTGGTGGTCAGTGCCTGAACCGGCAGCACCCGGTTATGGCCCTGGGTTTCATAGACCGACACTACTTCAGCGTCGAGCCCAGCCCAACTGGCAATCTGCAGGTGATCGCTGATCTGGCCGGTGGTGGCCTGATTCGCCGGGACCTGACGCAATGTAGTCAATGCAGGCGTGTAGTTCCCCGCCCGGGCGTCGAGCACGCTTTGGTCGTAGGGTGTGTTGGCGACCGCCAGCACCGGCCAGAGCAACTGACCGCAAACGACAACGCGAAGCAAAGGGCGCAAGCCGCTTCGCAAAAAGGGACCATCAAAACTCGGCATTCGTCAGTATCCTTACATGGCCAGCCGGGCTCACAGCGTCCCTTGCCAACTCGTATCGAAATGGTCGGTTTTATCTGACCGACTCACTTCAGGCAGGGGCATTTTGCACACAAACGCACGTCACAATTGAGAACACAATAATTGTTCAGATTCATGACGTGTCAACTCAACGCTGCTTGTTCCAGGTCAAATGCCAGACAGCAAAACGCCCGGCCTGCGCATCGCGCAAAGGTCGGGCGTGGCTTTGTGAAACGCGGTTTTACTGGACTTGCCCAGCACCCGCGAACTTGCTCATCAGGAAGTTGGCGAACTCTTCGATGGTCATTTTCTGGCCGTTGAAATCCACCTGATTGTTGGCGTAATGCAGCTTCGTGACGATGTCATTACCGTCCAGTTTCGCCAATTGCGAGCCCACTGCCATGCTGCTGAACATGTCCGCCGTGGCGGTCGCCTGATCGGCAATCAGCTTGGCATCGGTCTGGCCGTCGATTTGCGATTGCACGGTGAGTACATCCACCAGCATCGGCTTGGACACCTTCAGATTGAAGTCCAGCAATGCGATCAGCTGTCTGACCAACTGGTCTGTCGGCAGATCGATGGCCTTAGGTTTGGTCAGGTCGAGCACCAGGCTGGCGCGGCTTTCGCCGTTGGCGGTGTTGAGCGAAAGGTTTTCCAGGGCAAGCTGCGGACCGGCCGCCAGCAGGTTTTCCAGGCTGGATTTAAGCTGCGCTTCTTCCGCTTCGGTCAGCTGCATTTCCGGTACCGGCAGGCCAACCGCCTCTGCTTCGGCGGCGGCTCTTTCGTACGGTTGCACCTTGGTTTGATAGATCTGCATCAACGTCATGGTGGCCGGGATGTCGAGGTTTTTCAGGCTCACGGCCAAGGCGCCAGAACCGATGGGCTTACCGTTCAGGGAAACTTCGCCCACCTTGTAATCGGCACGCCCGGAAGCGCTGGTGCCTGACTCGGCGGTGTGGTTTTTCATCTCGAATTTCTTGAAGTCCAGCACCGACTGTTTCACGCCAAAGGTCGACTTGCCGCTGGCCAGCTCCAGAACGTTCTCGCCGCTGTAAAAACCGTAGGTGCTTTTGGTCAGGTTGCTGGCCAGGGTCAGGCCGTTCAATTCGATTTGCACCGGCGACTGATCTTCGGCAACGGTGGTCACCTTCAGACTGTCCATGTAGCCGTCGGCCTTGACCTTCTTCGCCTGGGCACTGGCAGAGACATCAATGTTCAAGCCGGAGAACTTCATGCTCGACTTGTCATCCAGCGCCATTTCCAGCGGCTTCAATTCGAGGGTGCCGTTGGTGGAGTTGTCGTAACCGATGTTGACCACGCCGGTCATCGGCGATTTGTCCTTGGCGGCGGCAAACCACTTCTCGGTAAGCGGGGTCTTTTCCAGTTCGTAATGACTGGTCGCCATGACCGGCAGCCACTTCAGCGATACCAGGCGCGAGAAAGGCAGCGGACCGTGTTCGATGCGATCGACAAACAGCAACTCGACCGGTGTTTCACCGAACATTTCCCCCTCGCCCTTGAGGCGGTAGTGCGCGGTGCTGCTGAATACATGACGTTCCAGCGAGACCAGCTCCAGCGACGCGGTGCCGTTGGAGCCGACCATGGCCGCTTGCAGTTCCTTGTTGGCATCGGTAATCGAGGTGTTCAGTACGCTTTCGAGCTTGCTGCCGGTGAACCACGCGCCGCCTGCACTGATGGCGCCAATGGCTACAACAATTCCCAGAAGCACGCCTGCTGATTTATTCATGTATGACCCGTCAATGTCCGTTGTTGAAAGTGTCGTCTTCCCTGAACCCATGACGGGTAGCGGTCGCGACTGTGCTGAAAGTGCGATGGAGATTAGCATCAGGCACGACGGACGGCCCAATGTTTAAAGGTGAAAGAGTGTCTTGGGAAATTGGGGGAACGCATTTGTCAGGAAAGATCGCAGCCTTCGGCAGCGCCTACGGAATTTTCGTCATTCCCTGTAGGAGCTGCCGAAGGCTGCGATCTTGATACGGTCAGGAATATTGGACTTCGATCTCATCGAGTTGATGATCAAAACTTTTCAGCCGCGCGGTCCAGGTATAAACCAGCACCTCGAAATCCCGATTGATCACCGCCCCGCCCGTCACTTCCCCACGCGGGTCGCAAAAATCCAGTTGATAGCGTTCACGGGCCATGGCCGTGGCGACATCGGCCAGTTCCCGGGCATTGCTGAGCCAGTGTCGGCCGTCGTCAGCGATTTGTTTGTCCAGTTCCAGACACTGCTTTTTCAGGGTTTCGAGGCTTTTTTCCAGCGGTGTGCCGGTCAGTTCGCCCATGACTTCCTGAAACGTGCGCCCCGGTTGCCAGTAACTGCCCCAGAAATAGCGGTCGAACACCGTTTCGACACGACGCAGCGCGACCTTGGTGTCCCAGATCAGCACCAGGGTCTTGCCTTGTTCGAGTTGTCTTTTTTTGACGCGATGCGTCTGGATGGACGCCCAGGCCACCACCACGACAGACATCACGGCGATCAGTGCGACGGCACTGTCGAGAAACACCAGCGCCTTGTCGATCTGATGGGCCAGCATGATGCCGTAGAAATAGGTGGCCGAGAGCAGCACCAGCGCCACGACAGCGCACCAGAAGCCGAGAGCATAAGGGTTTTTCATTATTGGTTTTCCCCTGACCTGCGCGAGCCTTGTGTGAAGCAAGAGCCCATTGCACAGGGCGCCACTCCATCACTTCAAAGCATAGCAACGGCCTCAGGGTTTGCCGGAGTTCGACGCTTGCGTTCGTCCGCTTTCCCAACCGCCGCCCAAGGCGAGGAACAAATCGATCTGGCTCATGGCCACCCGGGTGTTCGCGGCGGCCAGTTGCGCCCGCACATCGGTGTAGGTGCGAGTGGCTTGCAGGTCGGCCAGGAACGACGCGCGGCCAGCCTGGAAGAAACGGTGCGTCTGATCGGCGGCCAATTGTGCCGATTGCTCGGCATCCGCCAGCGCATCGCGCCGTTGCAGCAACGCGGAGTACTGCGCCAGACCGGTCTGGGTCTCGCGAATGGCGTTGAGCACCACCCCATCGAAATGCGCCAGCGTCGCCTGGGTCACCGCTTCGGCTTCGCGGATTTTCGCCCGGGCGCCGTTGGTCGGGACGGTCCAGGTCAGCGACGGCCCGAAGCCCCAGCGGTTGGTGGACGGTTCGCCGAGGTTATCCAGGATACCGACGGTGCCAACGGTCGCGCCGATGCTGATGTCGGGGTACAACTGGCCGGTGGCGACGCCGATGGTGGCGGTCGCGGCAGCCAGGCGTCGCTCGGCTTGCCGTACGTCCGGTCGACGTTTGAGCAACGCGGCGCCATCACCCACCGGCACCAGTTGCACGATTTTTGGCAATTCGGCGCAGGTCGCCGTGCCGGCCGGCAGTTGATCCAGCGGCTTGGCCAGCAACATCGACAAACGGTACAGACCCGCCTGACGCGCCGCTTCATAGCGCGGCATGTCGGCGCGCAAGGATTTGAATTGGGTTTGCGAGCGAGTGACCTGGGTTTCATCGCCACGGCCGGCATCGCGCAGGCGCTGGATCAGCGTGGTGCTCTGGGCTTGCAGGTCGAGGGAGTGCTGGGCTATTTCCCGCTCCTCATTGGCCGCACACACTTGGGTGTAGGCGCGGACCACGTCGGCCACCAAGGTGATGCGTGCCGTATCGGCGGCGGCCTGGGTCGCATCGGCGTTGGCCTTGGCCGCTTCGATGCCGCGTTGCAAGGTACCGAACAGATCGAACTGGTATGACGCGATGATGCCGATATCGCCGATGTTGGCCACCGGCACTTTTTCCGGCTGCAGGAACGCTTCGCCTGACTCCTGCAAACGCTGGGCGCCCATCTTCACGCCGCCACTCCAGCCACCCGCCGCCTCGGCCTGATCGACCTGAGCGCGAGCCCGCAGCAGACTGGCCGCCGCCACGCGCAAATCGGTGTTGGAGGCCATGGCCTGCTGCACCAACTGGTCGAGCCGCGGGTCGTGATACAAGCGCCACCAGTCACCCGGGACGGGCGCTGACACCACCGCTCTAGCATCTTGCGCCAGGTTGCCCTGCAAGTCATCGCGGTGGACGGAGGCCTCTTCGGGCAAGTGATAATCCGGCCCGACCACCTGGCACGCCGACAGCAACAGGCCTAAACCGGCCACCGCCAAACCCGAGGCCTTGCTCATTGCGCAGGCTCCCGGTTCTTGTCGTCGATGATCGATACCGTCGCGGTACGTCCGGCGATCATGCGGAAATCCGCTGGCACATCGTCGAAGGCGATTCGCACCGGAATTCGCTGCGCCAGGCGCACCCAACTGAACGCCGGATTAACGTTGGGCAGCAGGTTGTTGCCGCTGGTGCGGTCGCGGTCTTCGATACCGGCGACGATGCTTTCCACATGCCCGCGCAGGCGCGCATTGTCGCCGACCACCCGGATGTCGACGCTCTGGCCGACATGAATACCATTGAGTTTGGTTTCTTCGAAGTAGCCGTCGATGTGGAACGAGTTGCTGTCGACCACCGACAACACCGGCCGCCCGGCGCTGACAAACTCCTGGGTACGCGGTGCGCGGTCGTTGACGTAGCCGTCCACCGGGCTGCGGATCACCGAGCGGTCGAGGTTGAGCTGGGCGCTGTCCACCGCCACTTGGGCTTCCATCAATGCAACCTGTGCGCGAGCGACCTTAGACTGACTTTCCTCAAGTTGCTCGCCCGGCACCAGATTGCCCAGGCCCTTGTTACGTTTGGCTTCGCGTTGAGCCTGGGCCAGGGTTTCTTCACGATCGGCGACCGCCGCTTTCGCCTGACGCAGGGCCAGTTTGAAACGGTCCGGATCGATGCTGAACAGCACCTGGCCACGCTTGACCATTTGGTTGTCGCGCACGTCCACTTGCTGGATCAGCCCGGAGACATCCGGCGCGATCTGCACGACGTCGGCACGGATGTGCCCGTCGCGCGTCCAGGGCGCGAACATGTAATACATGACCATGCGCCAGACCACGACAACGGCAAGGCTCACGATCAACAGGGTCAGCACCACGCGACCCAGGGTCAGAAACGGTTTTTTCATGTCATCAGGTATCGACTGAGTGAATCCACGGCGCCCAGCAGCACGGCGTAGAGAGCCACGTTGAACAATGCCCGGTGCCAGACCAGACGGTAAAAGTGCAGGCGCGTCAGCACCCCGTGCACCAACAGGTAAATCACGTACGTAATGCCCATCAGCACCAGCAGCGTGGGCAGGAACACCCCGCTGATATCCAGATCACCGATCATAAAGGCGCTCCATCGATGCCATGGGGAAGCGGTTCTTCGGGCTCGGCGGCGCCGACAAACTCAACACCGGGCAGCAATGCCAGGCGCAGGCCACTCAAGGCGTGCAGCAAGTGCCGACGGGTTTCATCATCGCCGGCACCGCCAAGCGCGCGGCGGGTGCGATCGAGGGTCATGAGCAAAGGACTCGGCGCCTGCAACCGCTCGCCAGCCTTGAGACACGCCTTGAAGTATTCGCCGACCTCGGCCACCACCTGACGCAGCAACACCTGCGGCGCACCGGAAACACGTGGCGAATAGGCCAGCAAGTCCAGCAGATTCAGCGCCACCCGCACTTCGCGCAGCGCGATGCCGGTGTCCTGGCCGGTCATGGCCAGACGCGGCAAATGCTGCATCAATCGGTCGAGCATCTGCACACCCAACTGCCGGTGTTCGGCCAGGGTGGCCGGCTCGGCAAGGCTGACGATGTCGCGCCAGCTGAAACGGGTCAGGCGTTTGGCCGCGTATTCCGCACCAAACGGCCGGGAGATGAGGGTCCAGATGAACGCGAACAACAAGCCCATGGGGCCGGCGAGATTCGAGTTGGCGAAACTGAGAAAGTCCGCGTCGTAAGCCCCCTGAATACTGATGAAGGACGAGGTGTTAACCAACGTCAGCAGCATGCCCAGGTAAAACTGCGGCTTGACCGTCAGCGTCCCCACGCAGATGAAGGGGACGGCGAACGCCAACACCAACATCGGAAAATCATGCAGGTTGGGCAGGACCAGAAACAGGTAAAGACTGGCGAACACCACCGACAACGCCGTCCAGAAAAAGAACCGGTAGATCTGCGGCGCCGGGTCATCCATCGAGGCGAAGAAACTGCACGCCACCGCAGCCAGAATCACCGCGCTGCCACCATCGGTCCAGCCGAGCAGAATCCACAGCACCGAGGCGACAATGATCGCCGTGACGGTGGACGCGGCGGAATAGAGCATCAGCCCACGATCCAGAAACGGCGTCAGTCGCCCGAGACGCCAATGCCGATACACCGCCCGCCAGTTGTCCTGGCTCTCACACTGAATCGCGAATTGCAGGCTGCGGCAGTCCTGCCACAAGTCGACCCACTCGCCGAGGCGGTAAATGGCGTTGGAGAACAGCAACTGCTTGCGATCCTCCAGCACGTGCGGCTCGGGTTGCAGGGCTTCGAGCTGGTCTTTCAGGGCACGCCAGCGCTCGAGGTCCGCATCGTTGTGATCGAGCCATTCAGTGGCCGCCGCCAGCAACGGCGAGAACTTATCCACAAGCTCGGGGGTGCGCCGTTCCAGCGCATACAACGCGTCGTCGAGGGCATCGATCACCGGCAACAGATGAATCATCCGCCCGCGCAACTCCTTGGTGTTGCGTACGGTTTGCGGACGCGAGCCTTCGTGCGGCAACTGGCCGATCATCAGTTCCAGGCTGTTGAAATTCGCCACCATCGACATGCGCAGCGCACTGACTTCATCAGGCTTCACGTCGCGGTTGAGAAATCGCAGGCTGTAATTCGATGCATCGGCGAACCATTTACTCACCGAATCGTTGAACACCGGCGCCAGGCGACGGGGCCAGAACATCGCGCCCATCACGGCCGCCACGGCGATGCCGAGGAAGATTTCTTCGGTCCGCGCTTCCGCCACATCCCACACCGCCAACGGGTTATCCACCACCGGCAAGGCAATCAACGGCAAGGTGTAGCCGGCCAGCATCAAGGCGTAGTTGTTGGCGGTGCGCAAATGCAGGGACAGAAACAGCAAGATGCCGGTCCAGAGCGCAATCACCACCACCAATACATACGGACTCTGGACAAACATCGGCACGAACAGCACCGCCGCCGCAGCGCCGACAAAGGTGCCAATCGCACGGTACAAAGCTTTGGACGTGGTGGGACCGAGGAATGGGTTGGAAACGATGTACACCGTGGCCATCGCCCAGTAAGGACGGGGCATTTGCATGAGCAGTGCGATATACAGCGCAATCATCGAGGCGGCGAAGGTACGCACGCCATAGAACCAGTCCCGCGCCGGGGGCATACCAGAGAAAAATCCGTTCAAGGGTTGCCCACCGATGGCGGCGTGGCCGCTTCAAATGCTCTGAGTACCCGCAGCGTAGCTTCCAGATCACTCGGGTCAATGCCGTCCAGGACTTCATGGCGCAAGCGCACCAATTCGACTTCGACCGCTTGAACCAGCTCGCGACCGGTTTCGGTCAGGCTCAGGCATTTGGCGCGCCGATCCTGCGTATCTTCGGTGCGGCAGACATAGCCGCCATGGCACAGCTGATCAAGCAAGCGCACCAGCGACGGACTCTCCATCCCCGCCGCCTGCGCCACGGTCACCTGACGCACGCCCTCGCCCAGCCGGCCGATCATCAACAACGGCACGGCGCAGGCTTCGGAGATTCCATAGTTGGCCAGCGTGGTCTGGCAGATTTTGCGCCAATGCCTGGCGGCCACCACCATGGAACTGCTGATGTTCATCTGAAGAATGTCGAGGGGATCGGGCACGAAAGACACACTGTTAGTTTGC
This sequence comes from Pseudomonas sp. C32, assembly GCF_030417915.1. Classification (NCBI taxonomy): domain Bacteria; kingdom Pseudomonadati; phylum Pseudomonadota; class Gammaproteobacteria; order Pseudomonadales; family Pseudomonadaceae; genus Pseudomonas; species Pseudomonas sp. C32. The sequence goes on from NZ_JAUHUK010000033.1 coordinate 16,181, forward strand.
TAACTATCAATATGGCATTGGAGAGGATTTATCGTCAAGTTTTGAAACAAATTTGAGCGCCACGTCTAAACAAGAATCCTCAACGCTTCTTGGCCCGCTCATAGACTGCACTGCGTTCGCGCTTCCCTACCGCAACGACAGAAACAACGACGCGCTCATCTATCACCTCGTAAACCAGGCGATATCCCGATGACTTCAGTTTGATTTTGAAACAGTCAGGCATCCCGTGCAGGGCGTCAGCCTGGATTCGCGGAGTCTCAAGCCGCTCTGCCAGCTTCTTTTTGAATTGCTCACGGAGGGTGTGCCCCAGCTTGTCCCACTCCTTGCGTGCAGACGGCAGGAATTCGAGCTTATAGGTCATCCAGTGTCACCGGAATCGGCGTCTCATCACGGCGAGAACGAACGATTTCCGCCAACTCCAAATCATCAAGACGCTCCATCATGGCTTCGAAAACATCGGCGGGGACCATGTAACCCATGACGCGATTGTGATTGAGCACCGCAACCGGTCCTCCATGGGCGCCATTCAAAACAGCTGTTGGGTTTTTCTTTAACTCGGAGACACTAACGGCCATATCGGCCAATACACTTTGCATAATTAAGACCTCAAATAAGGTCTTAATTCTGGTCCATTATTATCGACTGAGCAATCGAGCAAATCGCCACCCATCCGATAACTACACCCCCCGCCCCTTCCTCAACAGCACATCCAGCTGGTCCACCACCTCTGCCCAGTCAGCATCTTCCAGCACCTCATTACGCAGCAGATCCGCCTGGCTCGGACTCCAGAAAAACGCATCCGCAAGATGCAGTTCAGGTTTGAGCGGCGAATGGGTGGCGATGAATTTGTCGATGCTCTCGGCGTCGTCGGCCAGGCCGAGTTGTTTGAACAGCGACGATAGGCTGTGCGTCGGGTTTTCCATGGTGGACTCCTGGGATTGATTCTGGGGTCACTGCTCGCGATGGCAGCTGCATTGACGAAACAAAACTCACTGACTCAACTCCCGCACCTCGGCATGCGGCACCATGGCCAGAAAGTCCGGTATGTTCATGCGCAGCAGATTGGTGTGGTTGCCCGCTTCCAGATAGATGTCTTTTTGCCGGGTCAGCAGTGGGTCGATCACCACATCCAGCCCATAGGCTTCACCCAGGGCTGGCACGGCTCCGCGTTCGCAATCGTCAAACAGATGCGGCAGATTGCTTTCCCGGGAGACCTGCCACTCTCCGCTGCTGCGGATCTTGCTCAGGTCCAGGTGACGGCTGGCGGGCAGCACCGCCATCAGGTAATGACCGTGATGGTCATCGAGGATGACCGACTTGGCGACCCGTTCCGCAGGAATGCCTGCAACCCGCGCCGTTTCAAGGCTGCTGGCCGAGTGTGGGTGGCTGACGATGTCATATTCGCAGTGTGCCTTTTCCAGGCTGCGCTGCACGGTTCTTGCCATACGCATGATGCACCTCGATGCCCGCTACAACATTTGGCGGACGATGGTTTAACACCTTTTGCCATACTGAAAGTCTAGGCCCGCTGGCCGGTGGCGGCGGGAAATCCGCTCATCGGGCACCGTCATCATTTGAGCAAAATTCATACAAGCCCGGGCTCAACTAAACTCTATTCATAACCCCCCATGACTCTCCCGGAGGGTCAAGTGAACACGCGTTGTTGTGCCGTTGCGTTGCTGCTGGCGTTGAGTGGGTCGACGTTCGCCGCCGATACGGTTGTCTTGTTGCCCCACCCTGTCGGGATCTGGCTGATCACGTTTGGCATCGCCTTTCTGATCGCCGAAGCCGCCCTGCCCAATTACGGTGTGATTGGCTTGGGCGGGATCGTGATGTTCGTGATCGGCGCGGTGATTCTGACCAACACCGATGTGCCCGTGCCGCTGATGATCGGCTTGGCGCTGGTCAGCGCCTTGCTGCTGATCTTCCTGGTGATTCACGCCCTCAAAACCCGACCGCGACACACCGTCAGCGGGGATGCCGGGCTGGTCGGCAGCGAAACGCCCGTCACGTCAGTGCAGACCGGCAACGCCTGTGGCGGTTGGGTGCATCTGCAAGGAGAACAATGGCAAGTGCTCTGCACGACGCCGCTGCAACCCGGACAGCGGGTGCGGGTGGTGGCGCGCCAGGGTTTGCTGCTGCAAGTGGCCGCGGCTGACGCGGTGCCGGGTGGAGAATAGTCATGGGCGTGCAACTGGGTATGGTCGCGCTACTCTTATTGCTGATTGCACTGGCGGGGTCGACGTTCCGCATCCTGCGCGAATACGAGCGCGGGGTGGTGTTCCAGCTCGGACGCTTCTGGCAGGTCAAGGGACCGGGCCTGATTCTGCTGATTCCGGTGGTGCAACAAATGGTCCGTGTCGACCTGCGCACGGTGGTGCTGGACGTACCGTCCCAGGACGTGATCACCCGCGACAACGTGTCGGTCAAGGTCAATGCGGTGCTGTACTTTCGCGTGCTCGAACCGCAGAAAGCGATCATTCAGGTCGAGGATTTCTTCGCCGCCACCAGCCAACTGGCGCAAACCACACTGCGGGCGGTGCTCGGCAAACATGAACTCGACGAGTTGCTCGCCGAACGCGAGCGCCTGAACCTGGATATCCAGCAAGTGCTCGACGCCCAGACCGATGCGTGGGGCATCAAAGTCGCCAACGTCGAAATCAAGCACGTCGACCTCAACGAATCGATGATCCGCGCCATCGCCAAACAGGCCGAAGCCGAACGGGAACGTCGGGCCAAGGTGATCCACGCCGAAGGCGAACTGCAAGCCTCGGAAAAACTCATGCAAGCCGCCGAAATGCTCGGACGCCAGCCGGGGGCCATGCAGTTGCGCTACATGCAGACCCTCAATTCGATTGCCGGCGACAAGAGTTCGACCATCGTCTTTCCGCTGCCGATTGAATTGCTCAAGGGCATGGCGGATTTGTCGTCGAAAACTTGAACGGCCTTCAGCGTTGCGCCGTCAACGGATACACCGACTGCCATCCGCCGCCCAACGCCTTGTACAAGCCGACGGCTGCCAATGACACGCCGGTCGAGCTCTCGACCCACTGTTCCTGCGTGGCCAGCAAGGCGCCTTGCACGGTCAGCACCGTGACGAAGTCCACCACGCCTTCCACGTATTGCTGCTGTGCGGTTTGCAGGGCGATGCGGTTCTGGCGCACAGCTTCAGCCAGGCTGTCGCGACGCAATTGGCTGGCGTTGTAACGGGTCAGCTGATCGTCGATTTCATGCCAGGCGCGCAACACCGTTTGCTGGTAGGCAATGGCAGCTTCCTGTTGCTGTGCTTCGCGCAGATTGAGTACGCCGCGCAGGCGTCCGCCGTCGAACAGCGGCAAGCTGAATTGCGGGCCGATGCCGAACGAGCGCGAACCCCAGGAGCCCAAATCGCTCAGTTGCATCGCTTGCGAGCCGATGTTCCCCGACAAGGTGATGCGCGGATAAAAATCCCCCTTGGCCACACCGATGCTCGCGGTGGCGGCATGCAGACGCGCTTCGGCCTGGCGGATATCCGGGCGACGCTCGGCCAGTTGCGACGGCAGGCCAATGGCAACCTGACGCGGCGTTTGCGGCACCGGGGCATCTGTGGATAACTCCGCTGCCAGCGCTTGAGGCGGCTCGCCCATCAGCAGGCTCAAGGCGTTGATCAATTGCGATTGACGCTGCTCCAACGCTGGCAGGCGCGATTCGATGGCCGCCACTTGCGCGGCGGCTTCGGCGACATCCAGATCAGTGGCGACCCCATCCGCCAGGCGCAGCTGCGAAAGTTTCAAGCTGTGGCGGGCGACGTCGAGGTTCTGCTCGGTCACGGCCCGGGTGTTTTGCACACCGCGCAGCTGAATATAGTCCTGGGCGGTCTCGGCCAGCACCGACAGCAACACGCCGCGTCGGTCGTTTTCCGCGACTTCCAGAGTGGCATCGGCGGCTTCGGTTTCGCGGCGTACACGGCCCCAGAAATCCAGCTCCCATGAGGCGGAAAAACCACCCTCCCACAGGTTGAATGCTGAATCGCCGTCATGGCCGGACGGATCGTTCAGGCCCTCGCCACTGTTGCGTTTGCGTGCGTAACTGCCGGTGGCGGCGGTATTGGGATAACGGTTGGCGGTGATCACCTGGCGCACCGCGCGGCTTTGCTGCAAGCGGCTGCTGGCCAGTTTCAGGTCGAGGTTGTCGGTCAATGCGCGCTGGCTTAGGGCCGAGAGTTTTGGATCGTTGAACACCTCCCACCAGCGTTCGTCCATAGACTCGGCGATGGCTTGGCTGGGGGCGGTGTTGGCGGGTTTGGACCATTCGGACATTTGTTGCGGTTCGGGCTTTTGGAAATCCGGGCCGACGCTGCAGGCGCTGAGACTGATGGCGAGCAAGGCACTCTGGATAAGTCGCGAGCAAACCCGCTCCCACAGGTGAATGCGGTCAACTGTAGGAGCGAGCTTGCTCGCGATGGCGTCAGCACAATCAACGTAGCTCATCGCTGAGTCACCTCACGCACAGAGGTCACCGAACTGACGGTATCGATACTCGCCTCCACCGACATCCCCACCCGCAAGCGTTCAGCCAATGGCTGTCCCGGCTCCAGCACAATCTTCACCGGAATGCGCTGCACCACTTTAGTGAAATTGCCGGTGGCGTTGTCCGGTTTGACCGCAGCGAAGGTCACACCTGTGGCCGGTGCAATGCTCTCGACCCGACCGCTCAACGCCGCGCCTCCCAGGCTGTCGACGCGTACCTGCACCTGCTGGCCCGGTTGCACGTCGGTCAGCTGAGTCTCCTGAAAGTTGGCCATCACATAAGCCTGAGCCAAGGGCACCACCGCGAGGATCTTGCTGCCCGGCGCAACATAAGCGCCGACCCGCACTGCACGCTCGCCGACCATGCCGTCCTGAGGCGCGACGATCCGCGTGTAAGACAACTCGTAGCTGGCCATTTCCAGTGCCGCTTGCGCCCGCTTCAAACCGCCTTCGGCCGCATCCCGTTGGGCGGTCAGGATCTCGACCTGTTTGCGTTCCGCCGCCAGCACCGCCGTGGCATTCGCCAACCGGGCGCTGGCCTGGTCGATGCGTGTACGCGCCTGCTGAGCGTTTTGCACTGTGCCGGCACCCACACCGGCCAAGTGGTTGTAGCGGTTCAGTTCATGGTCGGCGAACGCCATCTCGGCCTTGGCCGAAACCACCGAAGATTGCGCTTGAGCAATCACCGAAGACTGCCGCTCGAGGGTCGCCTTGGCATTTTGCAGTTGCGCCCGCGCAACCAAAGTTTCAGCGTCGGCAGCCTGGGCAGCGGCACGCAAATCCCGGTCATCGATCAACGCCAGCAACTGTCCAGCCTTGACCTGCTCGTTGTCTTCGACCAGCACTTGCTTGATGAACCCGGCCACCCGCGGCACCACCAGCGTGTAATCGGCCGAGACATAGGCGTCATTGGTGCTCTGTTGCGTGCGTTTGCCGAACAGACCGGGCACCGCCAGGTACAACAGCACGCCGACGGCCAGCGCAGCGGCCACTGCTACGGCGATTTTTTGCTTTGCTTGAGTCGTCATAAAAAACCTTCAGTTTGCGTGGAGCAATCAGGTCGGCGCGCGCGGTGGATAAGTCCGCGTCGGCAGCCAGAAAATCAGCAGGATCAGCGTCACCGCAATGCCGGCCATGCACAGATAGAGATCCGATGCCGTCAGCACCACGGCCTGTTCGTGCAATCGATGGGCGAGGCCTGGGGTGTTGTCGTCGATCAGGGGTGAATTGCCGAGACGGTCCACGAGCATGGTCGAATGAAAGTGCAGCCTCGACGTGGTCAGCGCCTCAATCACGCCCGTGGCGATCACCGCCGACAGGCCTTTGACCGTGTTGAACCAGGCCGAGGCGAATGGCCCTTCCATCGGGCTGATGCTGCCGGTGGACAGCATCAACAGCGGCAGCACCGCCATCGGTTGACCGAAGATTTGCAGCCATTGCAGTACGTAGAAATCGTCGCGAATCCATTCCGATGTCAGTTGCGAGCCGCCGATGCAGGACAGCGCCAGCATGCTCAGGCCGATGCCCAGAACCCAGCGGCAATCGACCCAGCGAAAATTGCACAACGCGGCCACCAACGGCAGCGCAATCAATTGCGGCAGCGCCGCCAGCAACATGATCGGCGCGGTCTGCACCGGCCGATAACCCTGGACCTGCGCCAGGTAGCTCGACGGAATAATGATCACCGCGAGCAGCACCACCAGCACCCCGGCCAAGGTCAGCAAGGCAAACGACAGGTTACGGATACCGAGCATCTGCATCTTGAAAAACGGAATCGGCTGCGACCACTCGTTGATCAAAAACAGCACCAGCAGCAATAGGCCGCCGCTGAGCAAACCGCAGATCAAATCGGACTCGAACCAGTCCAGTCGATTGCCCTGCAAGATGCCGATCACCAGCATGCAAATCGCCGGAAACCCCAGCAGCAATCCGCGCCAGTTGAACTGCTTGAAACGCTCCAGCCGCAACGGGTCCTGCGGCAACCCATACGCCACGGCGACCATCGCAATCAGGCACGGCGCGATGATTTGCCAGAAGGTCCATTGCCACCCGACATGCTCGGTCCACAACCCGGCCAATGGCGTTCCAAGGCCCGGGCCGAACGTGGCGGTCAGGGCATAACCGGCCAAGCCATACAACTTCACGTTGGCCGGTAGAAAGCGCAGGGCGACGGTCATCAACATCGGCGGCAAAGCGCCGCCGGCCAGGCCTTGCAAGGTGCGCATCAGCAGCAGACTTTCGTAATTCGGGGCGAACGGACACAGCACGCCCAAGAGGGTGAACAGGCTGATGGCGCACAAGGTGAACCGACGCAGCGAGAACGTCACCGCGCACCACGGCGCAAAGGCCATGGCGGCCACGGATGTCGCGGTGTAACTGGCAACCAGCCAAGTGCCTTCGTCGTAACCGATGGATAGCGCGCCGCGAATATCGGCCAGGGCGACTTTGGTCACCATCTCGTTCAGACCCGACACCAGCACCGCCAGCAACACGCCCACCAGGCCAACGATGATGCGCGGGCCGAAGACTTGCGCCGGGACCGTGAGGGACGTCATTACTGCGAGCTCCGGAAGGAAAGTACCGGGAGCATTCTAGGAAGGGCGATGCCTGACGAAAATCAACTTCTCGGCAGCTTATAAATGCACCAGACGCAACAATACAAAACCCTGTAGGAGCAAGCTTGCTCGCGATGGCGCCAAGCCCGTCGATGAAGATGTGCCTGCGCAGCCCTCATCGCGAGCAGGCTCGCTCCTACAGGGATTTGGGCAGGACTTCAAACGGGTTGCGCGGCCAACCACGTCTCATCGCAACACGCCTTGACCGTTTCGCGCATCCAGCGATGGGCCGGGTCCTTGTCGAAACGCGGGTGCCAGGCCTGGGTCAACATCAGGGTCGGTAACGGGATCGGCAGGTCAAAGGAGCGCAGCTTCAACCCCAGCCGCCGCACGCTCAACAGCGCTTCCTTGGGCACCGGCAGAATCAGGTCGGAATCGGGCAACGCGAACATCGCCGCATGGAAACTCGGCGCAATCACCGCCACCCGACGCTCCAGCCCGAGCGCATTGAGGGCGGTATCGATCGGCCCTCGCGCAATGCCACGACGGGACATGCTGATATGGGAAAACCCGGCATAACGCTCTGCAGTGATCTCTTCATCAAACAGCGGATGATCCTCACGTACCAGGCCGACGAAGTGCGTGGAAAACAGGTTCTGCACTTTCACTTCAGGCGTCAGCGGGCGGGTGTTGCTGATGCTCAAATCAATCCGCCCTTCGCGCAACGCCTCATCGTCGCCATCGCCTTCCGGCACGAAACGCAACTCACAGTGCGGCGCCTGCCGGTCCAGGGTGTCGAACAACTTGCCGCCATAAACGCCGACAAAAAAGTCATTGGCCCGAATGCTGAACCGCCGCCGCAGGGAACCCAACTCCACCGCATCGGCCGAACGAAACAGCAACGCCGCCTGCTCCACCACACTGCGCACCTGCTCGCGCAACTCCAGCGCCTTGGGCGTCGGCACCAGCCCACGCCCGGCACGCACCAGAATCGGATCGCCAATGGCCTCGCGAATACGCGTCAACGTCCGGCTCATCGCCGCCGGGCTGAGGTTCATCCGCCGCGCTGCACCCACCACACTGCCCTCGTCGAGCAAGGCGTCGAGGGCGATTAGCAGGTTCATGTCTGGGAGTTGCATTCTGAGCACTCGATAATCGAATGGATTGATTTCAACGCAATCCTAACAGTGCATTCCCGTAGGAGCGAAGCGTGCTCGCGATGAACGAGAGCGCGGCCCGATTAAAGAAAAACCACAGAACCTAGCAGTTCTGCTAGTTCCCCAAGCCACTTCAACGGGGTAATGCTGAAGACCAATAGTTATCCCTCCTCCCATTGGGTCTCGACATGCCTGACCGCAAGATTGCTGATCAAACCAATGTCCCGTTGAAGCGAACCGTGCTGTTGGCGCCGGATAGCAGCAACTCGGTCATTGCCGAAATCACAGACGGCGCCATCAACACCATCGGCTACTCCGCCTATGGCGAACAATCCGCTCAGCAAGCAGTCGCGACGCGGTTGGGCTTCAATGGCCAGTTGCGTGAAACAACGATTGGCTGGTACTTGCTGGGTAACGGCTACCGCGCCTACAACCCGCGATTGATGCGCTTTCATAGCCCGGACAGTTGGAGTCCGTTTGGAGAGGGCGGGTTAAATCCGTATATGTATTGCGTAGGGGACCCGGTGAATCGGGTAGATCCGACGGGGCATTGGGGAGCACTTGCAGCTCTTTCCGGCATACAGAGGCTCGGGATGGCTGGATACGTCATGTCCACAGTAGGCGCGGGTTTGAACATTAGCTCTTTATGGATAAATCGCGGGAGTGCCACGCTGCTAGGGGCGATTTCCGGACTTTCGGGAATGGTTGCCGGTGTTGCAAGTATGTTTAATTTACCGCCTCAGGTATCTCAAGCACTCACCGCTACAAGTTTGATTTCGGGTACAGCCTCAACCTTTCTAGGCTATCGGGCAATGCGAGCAAACTTCAGACATCTCGGGTGGCATGAGGCTCCATTCAGCAGGCCATCAAACAGTCCTCCAGCCTACTTCGATGTTTATCCACAAAGCGGCGCAACTAGAATTAAGCCACCTTCGCCCCCTCCTTACCCACTTAATCGCGCAACCCTAATACCTACATCAGCCGGTGAAAAAGCTCCAATGTACTCTAGACAAGATCCGACCTTGTTTACGACGCCATTGATTGACGCAAACAATGCTCAGATTCGTTCACCTACTCCAACGCCCATTGGCGTATTTGGGACCTCCCCCCCGAGATATCTACCTCAACGTCGGCAAGAGCTCTTGAATCGGATGGACGGTCTCCCCGCGTCGACAACAATCCGACAAAGGAAATAGAGAAACAATCCCTCAGATTACCGCACCATCCCCCACCGCTTCACTGTCACCCGCTCCAGCGAATCAAACACCAGATTCTCCACCAGCAACCCGATCAGAATCACCACGGCCAACCCGGCAAACACCTTGTCGGTGTACAGCTCATTACGGTTCTGAAAGATGTACCACCCCAACCCGCCCTTGCCGCTGGTGGCGCCGAACACTAGTTCAGCCGCGATCAACGTGCGCCAGGCGAAGGCCCAGCCGATTTTCAGGCCGGCGAGGATGGACGGCAGTGCCGCCGGGATCAGGATGAACAGCACGAAACGCATGCCCTTGAGGCCGTAGTTGCGCCCGGCCATGCGCAGGGTTTCCGAGACGCCGAGGAATCCGGCGTAGGTGTTCAGCGCCAAGGCCCAGAGCACCGAATGCACCAGCACGAAAATCAGGCTGTTCTGCCCCAGTCCAAACCACAGCAGCGCCAGCGGCAGCAGCGCGATGGCCGGCAACGGGTTGAACATCGAGGTCAGGGTACTGAGCAGGTCGCGTCCGAACTGGGTCGACACCGCCAGCGTGGTCAGGGCAAACGCCAGGACAATGCCGATCAGGTAACCCTTGAGCAGCACGACCAGCGAGATCCACACCTTGCCCAGCAACTCGCCGCTGAGCAGCCCGTCATACAGCGCATAGGCGGTTTGCACAAAACTTGGCAGCAGCAAGTCGTTGTTCTGATAGCGGGCCACCGCCTCCCACAACACGGCCAGCAAAATCAGGATCAGGCTTTTGCGCAGCCAACCCTGTTGCCACAGGCGCTGGCCCAGCGGCAGTTCACGCTCCAGCGGTACGCTGGTCAGTGGCTGCAACAGCGTTTCGAACTCTTCACGCGGGGATGATAAATGGCTCATCGGACCCTCCTCTCAACTGGCTCAATAAGCGATGCGGATGTCGGCGAAATCCAGCTCGTGCTCGGCTTGCGGTGACTGATTTTCATCGAACAACAACCGATGGATGCGCCGCGCCGATTCCTGAAACGCCACGCCGCCAAGGCTGTGCAAATCGTATTGATGGCTGTGGACTTCCGCCCTCACCCGCCCCGGATGCGGCGACAGCAACAGGATGCGGTTGCCCACCACCAATGCTTCTTCGATGGAGTGCGTGACGAACAACAGCGTGAAGCGCACCTCTTCCCAGAGCAGTAGCAGTTCTTCCTGCATCTTGCGTCGGGTCAAGGCATCGAGGGCGGCGAAGGGTTCATCCATCAGCAGGATTTTCGGCTGCATCGCCAGCGCCCGGGCAATGGCGACCCGCGCTTTCATGCCGCCGGACAAGGTGTGCGGGTAGGCATCGGCAAACGCAGCGAGGCCGACCTTCTCCAGATAGTGCAGCGCCCGTTCTTCGGCTTCCTTGCGCTTGAGGGTTTTTGACGCCAGCAGCGGAAACATCACGTTCTGCTTTACGGTTTTCCACGGCGGCAGTTGATCGAACTCCTGGAACACCACGATTCGGTCCGGTCCCGGTGCGTGGACGGTTTGCCCCTGAAGACGAATCTCGCCTTCCACGGGCTGGATGAATCCGCCGACGGCTTTGAGCAACGTTGACTTGCCGCAACCGGACGGGCCGAGCAGGACAAAACGGTCCGCCGGGTCGATCTCGAAACTGACTTGATGGGTCGCCCGCACCACACGCTGCGGCGTGCGGTATTCCAGGCTGACGTTATCGACCGACAGCAGCGCTTGGGCTGCCGTGATCGGTTTGCTGACCGTGTGGCCTTGCAAAGGGGCGTTCATGTCGGTCAGCTCCCTTGCAGCGGCTTGGCGTCCTGGAAGAAGTAATCCTTCCATGAATCCGGTTTGTTTTTGATCGCGCCGACGCGGTGCAGGAACTCGGCCAGCGGGTAAGTGTTTTTCGGTGTGACGCTGAATTCGAACTGCGGGTTGTCGATGATTTTCAGCAATGCCGCACGGTCGATTTTGGCCTTGGTCACGCGGATGTAGGTGTCGGCTGCCGCGCCTTTGTCGTTCTGCGCAAATTGCGCGGCTTCGGTCAGCGCGTCGATAAACGCCTTGTAGGTTTTCGGGTTCTCATTGCGGAATTTCTCGGTAGCGAACAGCACCGTCGGCGAGTTCGGACCGAGCAGGTCATAGGTGTTCAGCACCACGTGCACATTGGGATTGGCCAGTTCCTGATCCTGGAACGGCGGGTTGGAGAAGTGCCCGTTCAGCTCGGTGCCGCCAGCCAACAGCGCAGCTGTTGCGTCGGGGTGCGGAACGGCAATGGTGTACTTGTCGAGGCGGTTGAACTCCTTGTCGCCCCACTGCTTGGCGGCCGCGTATTGCAGGAAGCGCGACTGCACCGACACGCCCACCGCCGGAACCGCGATGCGGTCCGTCTCGGTGAAGTCGGCGATGGTTTTGACCTTGGGATTATTGCTCACCAGGTAGTACGGAAAGTTGCCCAGGGAGGCGACGGCTTTGACGTTCTGCTTGCCGTGGGTGCGGTCCCAGATGGTCAGCAGCGGGCCGACGCCGGCACCGGCAATGTCGATCGAGCCTGCGAGCAACGCATCATTGACCGCTGCACCGCCGGAGAGCTGGGTCCAGTCGACCTTGATGTCGATGCCTTCCTGCTTGCCGTACTTCTCGATCAGGTTCTGATCGCGCACCACGTTGAGCAGCAGATAAACGATGCCGAACTGTTCGGCAATGCGGATTTCACCTTCGGCGTGGGCCACGGTCGGCGCCACCAAACTACCGGCGATCAGGCTGAAACCCAGGCCGATAGCGGCGGCCAGCGGTGCAAATGGAAGACGTTTGGTCATGATCAAATCTCCGACAAATCAGAAAGGCGCGTCGCCCTGGATGGTGGTGCGAAACAGCTTGCGGCGCAGATGGCTGGGGCATCCGGCGGCGAGGTGGATCAGCGAACGGTTGTCCCAGAACACCAGGTCATGGGGCTGCCATTGATGGCGGTAGATGTTTTGCGGCAACACGCTGTGGGCGTAGAGCTCGGTCAGCAGTTGCTGGCTCTCGTCTTCCGGCAGGCCAACGATGCGGGTGGTGAACCCTTCGCTGACGAACAACGCCTGGCGGCCGTTTTCCGGGTGAGTACGCACCACCGGATGCACCACTTCAGCGACCTGGGCGAGTTGCTCAGGCGTCAGGGTCGGGCGCCAATTGCCTTCGAATTTGGTCTCGCTGTAACGCGCCGTGTAGGAGTGCGCCGCCGAGCGACCTTCCACCGCTTTGCGCAACGCAAGCGGCAGGTTGTCCCAGGCTTTGTGCATGTCGGCGAACAGCGTGTCGCCGCCCTCGGAGGGCAACTCCTGGGCATGCAGCATCGAGCCCAGGCTCGGCAATTCCTTATAGGAGAGATCGGAATGCCAGAACTTGCCGGCGTCACCCAGGCCGATGTTCTGGCCGTTCTCGACGATATTGGAAACGATGAGGATTTCCGGATGCCCCGCCAGCAGGAACTGCTTGAGCACGTGGATCTGCAACACACCGAAACGGCGGCTGAAGTCGATGTGCTGCTCAGGGGTAATGCGCTGGTCGCGGAACACCACCACGTGATGATCCAGATGCGCGCGGTGGATGCGGGCGAAGTCCTGATCATTGATCGGACGGGACAAATCGAGACCGATGATCTCGGCGCCTACCGCGCCGTCGAACGGGCGGATGTCGAAAAATTGTGGCGCGATGCTTGGCGATGCTGAAGCTGCAGACATAAATCACTCCCACGCACGGCACGCTCAAAGGCGCGCGCGTCGATCAGAAACTCACGGAGGTCCCGTGTTGGTTCGTGTCGTGCGGCGCGCCGATTGGTCGGCAGGTACGCAGGAGATTGACTTTATAGATATAAGAACTGAAATTTAAATACCGTTAGCGAATAACGATATGGCGATTATTAACGGACTGGTTCGCTTGAGGCGTGACGTTATTGGTCACTTTTGGGCAGGGTTGTGGTGTTTTCACGGACGCCATCGCGGGCAAGCCCGCTCCTACAGTAGGTCTGTGTTTCCACTGACTCCTGTAGGAGCGAGCTTGCTCGCGATGAGGCCAGTCGCCTCAATGGAGATCTACCGCTCGTGCAACGCCTCGGCGCGCGCCCGGATGATCGGCTTGAGCAGATAACTCAGCACGCTTTTCTTGCCGGTGATGATGTCCACCGAAGCGACCATCCCCGGAATGATCAGCAAGGGTTTGTCATCGCTGCCGAGGTGGCTGCGCTCGGTGCGCACTTTGATGATGTAGTACGTGGTTTTCTTGTCTTCGTCGGTGATGGTGTCGGCGCCGATCTGTTCGAGCTTGGCCTTCAAACCACCGTAGATGGTGTAGTCATAGGCGGTGAATTTCACCGTTGCTTCCTGCCCCGGGTGCAGGAACGCGATGTCCTGCGGACGGATCTTCGCCTCCACCAGCAAGGTGTCGTCCAGCGGCACGATTTCCACCAGGTCGCTGCCTGGCTGGATAACCCCGCCGATGGTATTGACCAGCAACTTGTTGACGATGCCTCGCACCGGCGAGGTCACCAGCGTACGGCTGACCCGGTCTTCCAGGGCCTTGCCGGTGGCTTGGGCCTTGTTCAGGTCGGTGCGCGCTTCGTTGAGCTGGGTCAGCGCCTCGCTGCGGAATTTGCCGCGGGTTTCGTCAATCTTGCGCTGCACTTCCTTGATCGCCGATTCGGCCCGAGGAATCGCCAGGGTCGTGGCGTCGAGCTGACCACGGGTCTCTGCTTCGGCACGTTTGAGGCGCAGCACTTCCACCGGCGAAACCGCGCCCTGGGCCACCAACGGCTCGGACATGCCGATTTCCTGGCGCTGAAAACCCAGTTGCTGGCGGTATTGCGCCTGCTTGGAGGTGAATTCGCGCAGCTCTTGCTGACGCTGAATCAGCTGCTCCTGCAAGCCACCGATTTCGTCGTGCAACTGCTGACGGCGGCTGATATAGAGCGACTCTTCGCTCTGGGCCTGCCCGGGCACAGCCTTGAGCACGTCCTGCGGGAAATTCAGCGGGCGGTCATCCACCTCGGCGCTCAGGCGTTCCACCCGCAACAGCATCGACAGCCGGTCGGCCTCGGTTTCGCCGACGTTCGAGGCAAAACGCGTGTCATCCAGGCGAATCAGCGGTGCTCCGGCCTCGACAATCTGGCCTTCCTTGACGAACAGTTCGGCAACGATACCGCCTTCAAGGTTCTGGATTTTCTGGATCTTCGACGATGGAATTGCCTTGCCGTCGCCCTTGGTCACTTCGTCGATCACCGCGAAGTTGGCCCAAAGCATCAGGAACACGAAGAACGCGATGATCGCCCAGATCGTCAGCCGCACCACCCGAGGCGCGTCCTCGATCAACGCCTTGTTGACCTCTGGCAGCGGTTGGCCCTGAAGCGAAGCGGAGCCCTTGAAGTAGCGGCGGATCGAATCTTTGACACCCGACTTAAGCAACACTGATCTGCCCCTTCTTCAACGCTTCCATCACCGCGGCTTTCGGGCCGTCGGCGAGTATCTGCCCGCGATCGATCACAATCAGTCGGTCCACCAGCGACAACAGCGATGCCCGGTGTGTCACCAGCACCATGGTCTTGTTTTCGATCACCGCCGCCAGGCGTTGCTTGAGACGTTCTTCACCGGTGTTGTCCATGGCGCTGGTCGGTTCGTCGAGCAGCAGGATCGGCGGGTTGAGCAACAGCGCACGGGCCAGGGCGACGTTCTGTCGCTGACCGCCGGAAAGGTTCTGCCCGCGTTCGCCGACTTGCAGTTCATAACCCTTCGGATGCAAACGCGCATATTCGTGGACACCGGCCAGTTCTGCCGCTTGCAGCACCAGCTCATCCTCGACATAGCGCGCACCGGACACCAGGTTGTCGCGCAGGGTACCGGCGAGCAACTGGATGTCCTGAGGGACGTAGCCAATGTTGTAGCGCAGTTCGCTGACGTCGATCTGGCGGATATCCACACCGTCCACCAGCAACGCGCCGTCGTCCGGCTGGTACAGGCCCACCAACAGTTTCGCCAGCGAGCTTTTGCCCGAGCCGCTACGGCCGATGATGCCGATCTTTTCGCCTGGCTGAATCGTCAGGTTGATGTTCTTCAGCGCCGGGTTCTGCTGTTCGGGATACGTGAAGTTCAGCTGCCGGCACTCAATGGCCCCTTGCAGCACTTTGCGGCTGAGGGGGCGCTCTTCGAAATTGCGTTCTTGCGGCAACTCCATCATTTGATCGACCGAGGTCATGGTCACCCGCGCTTGCTGATAACGGGTAAGCAGCCCGGACAGCGAGGCCAACGGACTGAGCGCGCGGCCGCTGAGCATGTAGCAGGCAATCAGCCCGCCCATGCTCAGGTTGCCCGCGATGATTTGGTAGACGCCGAAGACGATCATGATCACCCCGGCCAATTGCTGGATCAGCAAGGTGATGTTCATCGCCAGACCCGAAAGCATTTTCACCCGCAGCTCGAGGCGGCTGAGGGTGCCAATGGTCTGTTCCCACTGATATTGGCGTTCGCTTTCGGCGTTGTTGACCTTCACCGCATCCAGGCCGGCGAGGGTTTCGATCAGGCTCGACTGACGCTCGGCCCCCAGCGCCATGGTACGCTCCATGGTCGCCACCAGCGGTTTCTGCAAGGCATAACCGATGACCAGGGCTATCGGGAACGCCAGCACCGGAATCCACACCAGGTGCCCGCCGAGGATCGCGATCACGGTAAAAATCAGAATCGTGAACGGCAGGTCGATCAGGCTGGTGAGCGTCAAGGAGGCGAGGAAGTCGCGCAGGCTCTGAAACTCATGGATGTTCTGGGCAAAGCTGCCGACCCGCGCCGGGCGGTATTTCATGGACATGCCGACGATGCGCTCGAACAGCGTCGCCGAGATGATCAGGTCGGTTTTCTTGCCGGCCAGATCCAGGCACAGACTGCGCAGGCTTTTCAGGATCAGGTCGAAAATGTAGGCACCGGTGATGCCCAGGGCGAGCACCCACAGGGTGGCTTCAGCCTGGTTCGGTACCACGCGGTCGTAGACGTTCATCACAAACAGCGGCGCGGCCATGGCGATGATGTTGATCAGCAGGCTCGCCGCGATGGCGTCGGCATACAGCCAGCGTGAACGCTTGAGGGTGTCGCGGAACCACGAGCGTGCCCGCGGGATCAGCGTGCCGTGATTCACATCGAATTTATGCTGGGGTTGGGCGAAAAAAACCTGGCCGGTGTAGTCATCGGCCAGCAGTTCGCGGCTGACCAGGGACTCGCCGCCGTCGCTTTCGCTAAGCAGCACCCGCGCCTGGTCTTCGCCTTGCCAACCCAGAAGCACGGCACTGCGACCGTCCTTGAGCAGCAACAGCGCAGGCATGGCAATCGCCGGGATGTCTTGCAGCTTGCGCTGCAGGACTCGCCCTTGCAGGCCGGCGCGGGCCGCTGCACGGGGCAGCAGCTCGACACTCAGGCGTTGCTTGGGCAGCGGCAGGCCCGTTGTGAGCATGGCCGCGCTGGCGGGTTTCTGGTGCAACATGCACAAAGCGAGCAGACCATCCAGCAGCGGATCATCATGCAACGCGCGTGGATCATGGCTGAGATTAACCCGACTGACTTCTGATTCCACGCTCGACACTCTTTATACAGTTGGAAAGGGACAACTCAATTCATCCCAGGCAGCTGCACCTTGGGCTTCATGTCGTTCTGCACAACGGATGCCAACGGCGCGACTACGCCCTGGCTCTTGAGCAATTCGCCCATGGTCGCCTTGATTCGGTACTGAGTAAATAACTGAATATTTTTGATCTGCGCCAGACGGAGCGAAGAGGTGAACAGCTCGTTTTCGCTGTCGAGCAAGTCGAGCAAAGTACGCTCACCGAGGCTGAACTGACGCTGGTAAGCCGTGCGCACCGCGGTGCTGTGATCGACGTACTGCTGGGCAATCGGCACCTGGGCATTGGCGTTGTTCAGGGCATTCCAGGCCAGGCCCAGCTCTTCATTGAGCTGACGCAGGGCGTTGTTACGGATGTCCAGCGCCTGGTTTGACAGGTAGGACTTGGATTCCAGATCGGCCTTGTTGCTACCGCCGGCGTACAGGTTGAAGCGCATGCGCAGCATGGCTTGCCATTCGTTGTTGTGGCCATTCTGACCGTCGATATCGTTGTCGGCGGTGCGGCCCAATTCAGCATCGAAACGCGGGTAGAACGTCGATTTGGCGGTTTCGTACTGCTTCTCGGCCGCTGCAATGTCGGATTCGGCCGAGCGCAGGATCGGGCTGTTTTCCAGCATTTGCGCGCGGGCTTCGTTCAGGTTGGCCGGCAACAGCGCCATGAAATTGGCAGGACGCTCCAGTTGATCGGGCATCTGACCAACCGCGGCGAGGTAGTTGGTTTCCGCATCGGCCAGGTTGGTCTGCTCAGTGAGCAGGTTGTTGCGAGCCTGGGCCATACGCGCTTCGGCCTGATCAAGGTCGGCACCGCTGCCGACGCCACGCTGAGTGCGCAGCTGGATCTGGTCATAAATACGTTGGTGGCTCTTGAGGTTGTCCTCGGCCAGACGGACGAACTCGCGGCGATTCAGCACATCGAGATAAACTTGGGCCACGGTCAACGCGGTGCGCTCGGACGTACCCAGCAGCGAGTAGGCACGGGAGTTAACGGTGGCTTGTTGACGCCCTACTTCGCTGGACGTCGCAAAACCGTCAAAAACCATTTGCGAGAGACGCAAACTTGACTCGCTGCGGTTCAGGGTTTCCCAGTGGTTGTTACTGCCATCGGTGCGCGTGGTAACGGAATCAGTCCCCTCGCGACCATAACCGCCCAGTACATCGACCCTTGGCAGATATCCGCCCTTCGCAGCCTTTAATTGATAATCCGCGGCCAGTCGGCTGTTAACGCCGGCCTGGACCTCTGGATGGACATCCAGCGCCTGTTGCATGGCCTGAGGCAAGGATTGAGCTTGAACAAAAGAGGTTGCGAGGGTGAAGGGTATAGCCATGAACAGAAGCGGACGCATGGTAGGTATTTCCCGGGACTTCTTGTCTTGAATCACAGCAAAAGAAAGCGCTGCATCGGAAGATGGCAACCGTAATGACCGTATGTCGGAAGTTTCAAAAGAGGAACTGGATCACACACTGAGGACAGGGTCGCCACATAAATATCAATGTGACATTACTGGGACGATTGTTTAGGATGCTCACAAGAAGGTCAATACTTTGGCATAAAGTTAATCGCGAAAAGATATAGCCAATTTATTGACTAATAACCGCGTCAAATTTGTGCACTTATTTTGCAATAGTCAATCCAGGCCGATCGGCGCGATGCCATCAGGTCCATGGAAGCCCAACTGAACATGACACCCGGAGAGTCTTCAATGAGCAGTGTTGTTGCCATCGTCAAAAGCATTGTTGGTCAGGTTTTCGTGGTGTCCCCAGAGGGCATCCGCCGCATTCTCGTTGAAGGCGACCGCCTGTCCGTCGGCGACCAGATCGACACCGGTTTGTCCGGTGCCGTGTCCCTGGAACTGGCCGATGGCCGCACCATCGACCTGGGCCGTGACACTCAGTGGAGCGCCTCTACACCCGACTCCAGCGCTGATCTGGCAGAAGCCACTGCGCAGGCCGCACCGTCGGTTGAAGAACTGCAACAAGCCATCGTTGCCGGCGCTGACCCGACAAAAGACCTGGAAGCCACCGCAGCCGGTCCGTCGGCTTCGGGCTCTGGCGGTGGTGCCGCCGGCGGTGGTCACAGCTTCGTGATGCTCGACGCCACGGCTGGCCGCGTGGACCCGACCATTGGGTTCCCGACTGGCGGCCCTGATTCCGCGGCCGACGCCACTACGCTCGATATCGGCAATCAGGACACCACGTTCATTAACGCTCCCAGCGTACTGACCGCTGATACCGGCACATTGGCCGAAGACAGCGTCGCGACGGGCAATGTGCTGAGCAACGATAGCGATGCCGAAACACCGCTCAGCGTCGCCAGCTTCACTGTCGCCGGCATGGCGGGCGGTTTCACCGCGGGCCAGACCGCGACCATCGTCGGCGTTGGTACGTTGACCATCGGCGCGAACGGCAACTACACCTTCACCGCGGAAGCCAACTACAACGGCGCCGTACCGCAAGTCACCTACACCACCAACACCGGGTCGACCAGCACGCTGGATCTGACCGTGACGGCAGTCGACGATCCGACCGTCCTGACTGCAGACACTCAAACCATTGCAGAAGACACCGCAGCCGTCGGCAACGTGCTGGGTAACGACAGCGACATCGACAACGTCCTGAGCGTGGCTACCTTCACCATCGACGGCGTCAATGGCACCTTCAACGCCGGCCAGACAGCCAACATCGCTAACGTCGGTACGCTGGTGATCGCCGCCGATGGCGCCTACACCTTTACCCCGGCCGCCAATTACAACGGTACGGTGCCGACGGTGACTTACACCGTGATCGATGGCTCCGGTAATGATGTCACTTCGACCCTGAACATCAA
>NZ_JAUHUK010000034.1:0-32049 GCF_030417915.1 Pseudomonas sp. C32
TTCTTAGACTGCCACCGTGGCGCATTGACGCCTCGGCGTGGGCGAGTCCATCCAATTACGTCTGATAACGTGCGTCTATCGATTGCAGCCGTTATGCTTGGCCCGCAACTTCATGGACGCTTGCTATGACCCTCACAGAATTACGCTACATCGTTACCCTCGCCCAAGAGCAGCATTTCGGCCACGCGGCCGAGCGTTGCCACGTCAGCCAGCCAACCCTGTCGGTGGGCGTGAAAAAGCTTGAAGACGAACTCGGTGTGCTGATTTTCGAGCGCAGCAAAAGCGCCGTGCGCCTGACCCCGGTCGGTGAAGGCATCGTGGCCCAGGCGCAAAAAGTGCTGGAGCAGGCCCAAGGCATCCGCGAACTGGCTCAGGCCGGCAAGAACCAGCTGACCGCCCCGCTGAAAGTCGGCGCAATCTATACCGTCGGCCCGTACCTGTTCCCGCATCTGATTCCACAACTGCACCGGGTCGCCCCGCAGATGCCGTTGTACATCGAAGAAAACTTTACCCACGTGTTGCGCGACAAACTGCGCAACGGCGAACTCGACGCGATCATCATCGCCTTGCCGTTCAATGAAGCCGACGTGTTGACCTTGCAGCTCTACGACGAGCCGTTCTACGTGCTGATGCCAGCCCAGCACCCGTGGACACAAAAGGAATCCATCGACGCCAGCCTGCTCAACGACAAGAGCCTGCTTTTGCTCGGCGAAGGTCACTGTTTCCGCGATCAGGTGCTCGAAGCCTGCCCGACCCTGGCCAAGGGCCACGACGGCGCCAAACACACCACCGTGGAATCCAGCTCCCTGGAAACCATTCGCCACATGGTCGCGTCCGGTCTCGGCATCTCGATCCTGCCGTTGTCGGCAGTCGACAGCCATCACTACGCCCCCGGCGTGATCGAAGTGCGCCCACTCTCGGCACCGGTGCCGTTCCGCACCGTAGCGATTGCCTGGCGTGCGAGCTTCCCGCGTCCGAAGGCGATTGAAATCCTCGCTGACTCCATTCGCCTGTGTTCGGTGGCCAAGCCAGCGGCACAGGTCGCTGCGGGCTAAGCAGCGGTCATGAGCGAGTTGTCGCAAGTGTCGGTGACGGCACTCAAGGGTGTCGGCGATGCCATGGCCGAGAAACTGGCCAAGGTCGGCCTGGAGAACCTCCAGGACGTACTGTTTCATCTGCCGCTGCGTTATCAGGATCGCACTCGCGTGGTGCCGATCGGCCATTTGCGGCCGGGGCAGGACGCCGTGGTCGAAGGCACCGTCAGCGGTGCCGATGTGGTCATGGGCCGTCGTCGCAGCCTCGTGGTTCGGCTGCAGGATGGCACCGGTGGGCTCAGCCTGCGCTTCTACCATTTCAGCAACGCGCAGAAAGAAGGCCTGAAACGCGGCACGCGGGTTCGCTGCTACGGCGAGGCCCGGCCCGGCGCTTCGGGGCTGGAGATCTACCACCCGGAATACCGCGCCATCACCGGCGACGAACCGCCGCCCGTGGATGAAACACTGACCCCGGTCTACCCGCTGACCGAGGGCCTGACCCAACAACGCCTGCGCCAGCTGTGCATGCAGACCCTCACCCTGCTCGGCCCAAGCAGCCTGCCCGACTGGCTGCCCAAGGAGCTGGCCCGGGACTATCAATTGGCGCCACTGGCCGACGCGATCCGCTACCTGCACAACCCGCCCGCCGATGCCGACGTCGATGAACTGGCCCTCGGGCATCACTGGGCGCAACACCGCCTGGCGTTCGAGGAACTGCTGACCCATCAACTGTCGCAGCAGCGCCTGCGCGAAAGCATGCGTTCCCTGCGCGCGCCCGCCATGCCGAAAGCCACGCGGCTACCGGCCAAATACCTGGCCAACCTCGGTTTCAGTCCGACCGGCGCCCAGCATCGGGTCGGCAACGAAATCGCCTACGACCTGAGCCAGCACGAGCCCATGCTGCGGTTGATTCAAGGTGACGTAGGCGCGGGTAAAACCGTGGTCGCCGCCCTCGCCGCGCTTCAGGCTTTGGAGGCCGGCTATCAAGTCGCATTGATGGCGCCCACCGAGATCCTCGCCGAGCAGCACTTCATCACCTTCAAGCGTTGGCTCGAACCGCTGGGTATCGAAGTCGCATGGCTGGCCGGCAAGCTCAAGGGCAAGAACCGCGTCGCGGCGCTGGAGCAAATCGCCAGCGGCACGCCGATGGTGGTCGGCACCCACGCACTGTTCCAGGACGAAGTGCAGTTCAAGAACCTGGCACTGGTGATCATCGACGAGCAGCATCGTTTCGGCGTGCAACAGCGCTTGGCACTGCGGCAAAAAGGCGTCGGCGGACGTATGTGTCCGCACCAGTTGATCATGACCGCCACCCCGATCCCGCGTACGCTGGCGATGAGCGCCTACGCCGATCTCGACACCTCGATCCTCGACGAATTGCCGCCCGGCCGGACCCCCGTCAACACCGTGCTGATCACCGACACCCGGCGTGTCGAAGTCATCGAGCGGGTGCGCAGCGCGTGTGCCGAAGGGCGTCAGGCCTATTGGGTGTGCACGCTGATTGAAGAGTCCGAAGAGCTGACCTGCCAGGCAGCGGAAACCACTTACGAAGACCTGACTGCCGCCCTCGGCGAGCTGAAAGTCGGGCTGATCCACGGCCGCATGAAGCCTGTGGAAAAAGCCGCCGTGATGGCCGAATTCAAGGCCGGCAACCTGCAACTGCTGGTGGCAACCACCGTGATCGAAGTCGGCGTGGACGTGCCCAACGCCAGCCTGATGATCATCGAAAACCCCGAGCGCCTGGGTCTGGCGCAGCTGCACCAGTTGCGCGGCCGTGTCGGTCGGGGCAGTGCAGCCAGCCATTGCGTGCTGCTCTACCATCCGCCGCTGTCGCAGATCGGCCGTCAGCGCTTGGGCATCATGCGCGAAACCAACGACGGTTTTGTCATCGCCGAAAAAGACCTCGAACTGCGCGGCCCCGGTGAAATGCTCGGCACACGGCAAACCGGTCTGCTGCAATTCAAAGTCGCCGACCTGATGCGTGACGCCGACTTGCTGCCCGCCGTGCGCGACGCTGCCCAAGCCTTGCTGGAGCGCTGGCCGGACCACGTCAGCCCGCTACTTGACCGCTGGTTGCGCCATGGGCAGCAATACGGTCAAGTGTGAGCACCGCCTCAGTTTCTGAAGCATGGCGCTAATCAAGCTGGTTATACTCCCGCAATTGTTTTAGTCCGGATACAGACCATGACCGAAGTTGCCCTCGCACCTGCTTCCCCGCACGCTCCGTCGGTCATTCGGCTGATGCTGGGCAAGCTGGGCATTGCCCACGAAGAAGTCCTCGACCATCACGGCCTCAACGCCGCGCGCAAGGTCCAGGCTGTTCTGCTCGATGATAGCGTTGGTGCGCTGATGGTGTTGTTCCCGCAGAGCCAATTGCTGGACCTCAATCGCCTGACCGAACTCACCGGTCGCCGCCTCACGGCGGTGCCGAACGAGCGCCTGGTCAAAATGCTCGGCAAGCACAACCTCAGCCTGCTGCCGGGCCTGCCGGCGCTGACCAGCGCACCCTGCCTGTACGACGAAAGCCTGCTGCGCGAACCGAAATTGCTGGTCAACTCGGGCGAGCCGGGCGTGCTGCTGGAAATCGCCAGCGAAGATTTCAAGACCATGCTGACCAAGGCCAGCGCCGCCAACTTCGGCGAAAACCTGACCAGCATTCGGCCGAACCTCGACCGTCCCGATGACGACCGCCAGGAAATCACCCAAGCCGTTCAAGCGTTCACCGCACGACGCATACAGCAGCGCCTGGAAGCGACCATCGAAATCCCGCCGCTGGCCGAAACCGCGCAAAAAATCATCAAGCTGCGTGTCGACCCCAACGCCACCATCGACGACATCACCGGCGTGGTCGAAACCGACCCGGCGCTGGCGGCACAAGTGGTGAGCTGGGCGGCGTCGCCGTACTACGCCTCACCGGGCAAGATTCGTTCGGTGGAAGACGCCATCGTGCGTGTGCTGGGTTTCGATCTGGTGATCAACCTCGCGCTGGGCCTGGCCCTGGGCAAAACCCTGAGCCTGCCCAAGGACCACCCGCAACACTCCACGCCGTACTGGCAGCAATCGATCTACACCGCCGCCGTCATCGAAGGCCTGACCCGCGCCATGCCGCGCGCCCAGCGTCCGGAAGCCGGCCTGACCTACCTGGCCGGCCTGCTGCACAACTTCGGCTACTTGCTGCTGGCCCACGTGTTCCCGCCGCACTTCTCGCTGATCTGCCGCCACCTGGAGGTCAACCCGCACCTGTGCCACAGCTACATCGAGCAACACCTGCTGGGCATCAGCCGTGAACAGATCGGCTCGTGGCTGATGCGCTTCTGGGACATGCCCGAAGAACTGGCCACCGCCCTGCGCTTCCAGCACGACCCGGCCTACGACGGCGACTTCGCCGAATACCCGAACCTGGTGTGCCTGTCCGTGCGCCTGCTGCGCAGCCGTGGCATCGGCTCCGGCCCGGACGAAGACATCCCGGACGCCCTGCTCGAACGCCTCGGCCTGACCCGCGCCAAAGCCGAAGACGTGGTCAGCAAAGTGCTCGAAGCCGAAGTGCTGCTGCGCGAACTCGCTTCGCAGTTCTCACAGGCCTAAAAGCAATCGCGAGCACGCTTACGCCTACAGGATTCAAATGATCCCTGTGGGTGCGGGCTTGCCCGCGATGAAACCAACGCGGTTTAACTGAAAGACCTCAAGCCTTGGGCTTGGCCAGCTTCGACTTCGAATACTGGGTCAGCCGCTGGAACCCGATCACCCGCGCCGGGTTGCCCTTGATCTGAATCGACTTGCCCTGAATCCCAATCATGAGCGCGTTGGCCGACGAGCCAGCGACGACAGAAAGCATGCGCGCTGCTATGATTTGAGCGCAAACAGAGGGCTTTCCGATGACCCAAACAGCGGCTGTCAGTGTTGCAAGTCAAGTCCGCAAGCTTGCCAAGGACCACAAGATCACTGCCGAACCCGACGGCATGAGTCGTATGGCCGTGACCATTACTTGCCTGGCCGGTGATATCGTCGTGCTGGATGGCGTTGAACAGCTGCTCGTCAATCTCAAGAAAAAAGGCGCACTGAGCAAGTCAGAAGCCTTGGCGCTCCAAGGGCGTTATCTTCAGGAGAGGCGCTCGAAGAAACGCAGCGCATGACGTTTGATCCTTTCGGCGATTTCGAAACGGCCGGCTACCTTCAAAATTCGCTACAGCTCAAAGATCCCACTGACGTCAAAGAGTCAGAGCATTTTGCATTCGAACTGAGCATCGAAGACGCTTTGGCCTACTTGGCCAAAAAGAACCCCATCGATTACAAGTCAGTGCTCCACGTTCATGAAATCCTCTTCTCCGGCTTTTATCCCTGGGCAGGAAAAGACCGGAACGAACTGGTCCCTCATCTGGCAGTCTTCAAAGGCTTGCACGGCGATCCGCGTGCCACTGTCTTTGAGCACCCGAACGCCATCAAGATGTCCGTCGACTATGCGCTAGCGCTGGCGGCAAACCATCAGCGTTTCAGAGATCGCCCTGGCGAAGTGATGGGCCAGTTAGCGTTCGCACACCCGTTCCTCGACGGCAATGGGCGCACGATCCTCTTGGTCTTCATGGAACTCTGCTATCGGGCCCGGTTCGCGATCGACTGGTCAAAATCAACCAAAGACGACTACCTGCGCGCACTCAGTGACGAGATTCGAGAACCTCGCGAGAGGCATCTCGATCATTACCTGAAACCGTTCGTAGTCGATATCGCCAGTCGAGACGAGTGGCCAGCGACCATCAGCAGCATCAGAGGCCTGGACGGCCTGGACAAGGAAGGCATCACCTACGAAAGCCTGGATAACCCGGAAGTCCAGCAGATCTACAAGACATACCGGGCTCAAACTATCGCTAACCGCGAGCCTCCGGAATCGGACAACTAGAGCCGCCCCCCTTCGGCGACGAGAATCCCGAGGGCTAGTTAAAAACCTCAAGCCTTAGGCTTGGCCTTGTTCGGCTTCAAATACTTGGTCAGCCCCTGGAACCAGATCACCAGCGCGGGGTTACCCTTGATCTGAATCGACTTGTCCTGAATCCCCGTCATGAACGCCAACTGCTTGTTCTTCGCCTGCATCGTGGCGAAGCCATACGCGGCATCTTTAAAGGCAATCGCGAACGCAGGCTCGGCATGTACGCCGGACTGACTGGTGATGCGCTGATCCTTCACCCGAAATTGTCGCGCCACTTTCCCGTCCTGGGTCTGCAGTTGAAACACCAGATCCTTGTCACCCAACTGCTGCTGAAACGCCGGATTGGACCGGCTGGCCTTACCCATCAACAACCCCAGCATCCACAGCAGAAAACGAAATTTCATGCGCACAGCCTCAAGAGAAAAATGAACGGCCGGGGCAGTGTATCGACTTCGCTTGATAACGCCACTATCTCGATATGTTAGAAGACGATGAAGTTGTTTTCTTGCATGATGACTACCAAGTCACGAACATCGCGCTAGCGAAATGCTAGTCTGTGCAGCCAGGACGGTTTGACGCGCATTGCTTCAGCCAGCTCACTGGCGCTGATCATGCGCTGAGTCGCGTGTAACGCCAGCGCTGTGCGCAAGGCAGGCCAACAATGCGACGGTAGATGCCTGGGCGCCTGAAGGTGGCGATCCAAACGTTGCTCGCGAGCAAGGGTCGAGGACAAGCGATGAAATGGATGCCTTCCACACGCCAGCTCATAGACCATACAGGCAACACCGTAGATGTCCGCACTGGCCGATAACGACTCACCATCCAACAGTTCGGGGGCGGCATACCCCGGCGTCCAGGCGTTGAAGCGCTCGCGACTCAAATGGGGTAATCCGGATAACGTCCCGTCTTGCGCTTGACCGAGGCCGAAGTCAAAGAGGCGTATACGTTCATCGCTGAGCATCACGTTGCCGGGTTTTATGTCGCCGTGAAGTACACCGGCAGCGTGAGCACTGGCTAGAGCATCGAGCAGCGACAACACCACGCAGCGCAACTCTTTCCACGGCATTCCGAGTGGCCGCTCGCAGAGCAGTTTGTCCAAAGTCAGACCACGCATGAGTTCCATGGTAAAAAAGGCGCGCTTACAGTCCGTGTCCACTCCAAAGCTGTGCACGCGCACAATGTTTTCATGGTGCAGTCGCCGCGTCAGGGCAAATTCGCTGAACAGCAAGGCGCTGGCGTCCGGTGATTCGGCAAAGTCATCGCTGAGAACTTTCAAGGCGATGTATGGGTCAGGATCATTGAATTGCTCGCCCAACAAATCCCTTGCCCGATAAACCTTGCCCATTCCGCCCGCCCCCAGCAAACGCTCGATTCGATAACGACCTGCGAGCACCTCCGGCATTTCCCCTACTTGAGACTTTGTTGGCGATAACGAAGGTTCGCTCCTGCTTGAGCTGGAGAAGGCAAAGTAAGTCAGGCTACTTGTTTGTGATTCGCACGGCGAAGCATCATCGAATGGCAACTTGAGTTGGCTCACTGACGGATCACCACGGCAGTCAGGTTGTCTCGAGCAGCACCACGCAATGCATCTTTGAACAACCGCTCCAACACCACCTGCGGCGTACTCAGGCTCATGGCACTACCAAGCGTTTCAATGCTCAAGTCTTGGTACAACCCGTCGCTGCACAGCAAAAACATATCACCCGGGTGCACCTTCAGCTCGAGCACATCCAGCCTCAGATGTTCCATTGCCCCAACTGCACGGGTCAGAGCCTGGGCAGATGGATGTACACGAGCCTGAGCGATACTCATCCGTTGTTCATCGATCAATTGCTGCTGCAACGAATGATCCCTGGACAGCTGGTACAGCCGCTGCCCGCGCCACAGATAGCAACGACTGTCGCCCGCCCAGATGCAGGCTGCGCGATGGCCTTCCACCAGCAATGCCACCACGGTACTCCCCATAATGCTGTCCCTGCTCGCGGCAGTGACCGTCAACTCCTGCCCCAAACGACGGTTGAGCCAGTGCAGACACTGACGTATACCTTTGAGGCGTTCATCGAAATCATTGGGAAATGGCAATTCGGCGAGGCTGGTGACGATCAACTGGCTGGCGATATCACCTCCCGTATGACCGCCCATGCCATCCGCGACCACCCATAGCCCCTGCTGCGGGCAATCCAGGAAAGCATCTTCGTTGCGCGTCCGAACTCTCCCTGGATCGGTACGCGCTGCACTGCGCCAGGTAGGGGTCATAGCATCACAGTTGCATGGGCATTCGGAAGGTACGCAATACATCCATGTCGAACGGGTTTGATGCACCTTGGTTAGTCAAAAGATAGTTGGCCCTCAGTCCACCCACGTCGGCTTTAAGCACGAACACGTCACGACCGGTCAGGTACTCGGTTTGCATGAGATCGAACAGTCGGAACAGTGACCAGGGACCAGCATTTTTTTCAATACCCACTGGACGACCTGCCATTTTGTCCATCACCAGACTGGCTCTACCCTCTTCTGCATCACTCGGCCACTGGAAAAACATGGGCACGATTGGGCCATGGCGGTACTCGAGATTTTTTTCACCGAACGTAAATTCAGAACGGCTGACCGTTGAATCCAGGGTGTACGGCTCCAGCTTGAATTGCACTTGTGGTTCGGCGGGGTTGAGGGAGAAAAAGCTCTGGCGGATCACCCGAGCGGCAGACATCTGGTCGAGGTAACCCCTGGAAATCGGCAAGCTTCGACCATCGATACTGCGCAACCGGTAGTGACCGGGGTCACCGCTGACGAACGGACGCATATAGGTATCGAAAAAGCGCTCGGCGACACCCTGCGCCTTGAAGAAATCGCGGAAATCGCTGATCGCTACGTCGCTGGAGCTGTGGGCATTGAAAGGATAACGCTTGCTGATCGTCCTGCCGTAGACACTGTAAAGTTCTTGTTGATAACGCTGATTGAGATACAGATAGGCATCACCGAGCAGTAAGCGCCAACTATCATCGGCCAGCACGTTGAACCACCCAGCCGCCGCACCTGGCAGGCGACTTGAGGCATTGTGCAGGCTGCTCAAGGCATCGGGTTTTCCGCTCATTCGAGCTTTGGCCATTTCGAACGCAATCTGCTCTGGTGCGCTTGCGCGAGCCAGGCTGACCAATTGAAGTTGCAGGTCGTTCAGCGCGTTCAGCACCAAAATTAAATCGGCAGCAGGGCCATTGTTATCGTCCAGAAGTCGATGCAGCGGTTCGAAGCGGCGCTGCAGGGATCTTTTTGCATTCTCGATCGCCGGTTTGATCTTCGCCAAACCTGCAACTTTGTCCATAGCGACGGTCGCCAGTTTGCCTGGTTTCACATTCGGTGTTGCAACCGTATCCAGCACTTGCGCGACACTATCCCCGACCGCCGGAAAACGCGTGTTATCTCGCACCTGCACTAAGAGATGCAGTAACGGTGAACTGGCCGAAGTCAGCCCCGCCAACTGTTCAGCCGCGCGCGCAATACTTTCCATCGGCGGCAAGGCAACTTTTCTGATCGCCTCACTCCAGTGGGAGGCATAGTCACGGAAGTACAGCTGCTCCAGCTCCACCATCAGACGAGGCAGGTCAGCGCCACTGATGCCAGAGCCTTCACCCAACACCCAGTTGTCACGCAACGTGGCAGTGACCAATGCTGCGCCTTGAACCGAAAAATACTGTTCATAACCCTGGCGGGTATAGAAGCCGGGAATCATGTAGTCAGTGTTGATGAGACCCGAAGAGTGTGGACCAAGATGGTGGCTGAGACGGTACTGCGGCAGGTTGCGAGCCTGTTCACGGAGTTCCCGGTAAACAACGGTTGCCATGGATTCGCTGCGTAATACCTGACGAGCCCGAATGACCAGTTCCTCGTTCAGCGGATAGACAAATGGCTGTTTCAGTAAGTGCTCGAGGTGCATGTTCAGACCATTCTGCAAGCTCGTGCTACCCACGTAACGCTGGGACCAGTCGGTGGCAACCCAGTCCTTGAGCCACGCTGTATCGCGGTGCTCATTCATGTTCAACATCAGATAGGCACGCACGCTGTTAAGCAGCTTTTCGCGATCGTTCAAACTGCTGCGAATCTGTCCTTCCAGCAGGGCCGCGACCCGAGGCAGCAGCAGGGTTGCCAGCTCCCCCTCATAGGCCTCGTCAACCACCGGATTTACGTCCGCCCCCTGATACAACCCGACACGTTCATGTAGCGACACATGGCCTTTTTCCGGAAACGACAGGGTCGCCGCGTAGGCTGTATCGAGGGTCTTGAGCGCAACCATGACATCATCACTTGCGGTCAATACCGAGCGGTGTTGAGCCCAGCCTTGCGCCAGAGAACGCACATTTTCCAGGCGATCATAGTTGGCCGAGTAGCTACTCGCCCACAGCAATCCGAACAGGCCTAGTGAAACCAGGGCGCCGGCGTACATCGCACGCTGCCCCCAATGGATACGACTGCGTTCATGCTTGTCCAGGCTGGCCAGATCCGCCTCCGGAAAGATCACCCGACTGAGCAAATGATGGATAAACCGCGACCGGCCACTTCGCAGGCTCGGCAACTTGCCGGCATTCACGCCCGGAGGGGTGCCAATGACGGCGGCAGTTGAGTCCAACTGCGGAGTCACTTGCGGTGCACTGGTCAGGTAGAAACCGCGCAACTGGCTGGCATGCTGATATCGATTACCGGTAAACGCCATGTCAACAAACAGAGACAAGCGCCCACCAAGCTGTCCAAGTCGATGTGGGAAGTCGAAAATTCGGCCACGGCGCTGACTGTTGCGCTCCTGATGCATGCGCATGATTACCTGACTGTTGAGGCGGCGCAGCAACTCCTCGAATTCATTGCGTAAAACAGCCGCGTCAGAGCCATTCTGATTCTTGCGAAAAGTTGCGCCCAGCACCTGTTCACATTCTTCGCGGGTCAGTTGATCAAAGAACTCGTCAAAACCAAGCAGACGGTCCGCCTTGCTCAGAATCAGGTAGATCGGTACATCGACGCGAAGCGCCTGATGCACCTCATGCAGTCGGGTGCGCACCTGATCCGCCAGCCTACCCAAACTTTCCTCAGTGCCATCGATGAGAGTTTCAACCTCAATGACTACCAACACGCCGTTCAAGGGACGATGACCACGGCGTTTGCGCAGCAATTCGAGCAAGGTGCCCCATGCATGAGCGTCGACTTCTGCATCCGGCTGCATCAGGTAGCGACCGGCAGTCTCAATCAGCACACCCTGTTCGGCAAAGTACCAGTCGCAATATTGGGTGCCGTGGGTGTCGCGAGTCGGTTTGCGCTCAATTTTGTTGAGCGGCAAATCCAGCCCCGAAAAGTCCAGCAGACTGCTCTTGCCGCAGCCCTGAGACCCCATCATCAAGTACCACGGCAGTTCGCTGCGCCAGCGTTCACCATGGTCTCGATACAGATTCGATGTACGCTGAGTTTTCAGCGCTTCGGTGAAGCGTGCCTTCAACTCTGTCTGTTCATTTTTGATCAACGTCGCTCGACGGATACGGTCGTGACCACCCTCGTTTGTTCCAACGTTATCCCTGCCCGGAACGTTGCGCCAGCTGACGAAAACCATGCTCAGCCCCCAAAGCAGAAACAGCATGCTGATGGTCATCAGGCGAGAGGTTGCTTTCTCCCAAACCTTGTAATCATTGACCGCAAAAAATGGCCCGACGAACCACACCAACTGCACCAAAAACAGCACCAGCAACAAGGTCCAGACCCAGGTTTGCCGAAGCAATACACCGGTTTTCTTCAAGAACTTTTTCATCCCACTTCCCTGTTTATGGCGCCGGCGCTTCGACCGCAGAAACAGGCTGGTACGCCTGCAAAATAGACTCGCGTTGCTCTGCCAATACCCAGGAAAAAACCGAATACATTGTCAGCAGACCAACGAAAGTGAATGTCGCCAGCGTCCACGCCGGCACAATGCGAACCCGGTTACGACGCTGATCACTCAAGCCTTCCCAATGCGGCGAAAGTTCGCGAGAAACATCGCCGCGCAATTGGCGAATCTGTCGGTACAGCGCATCGCGCATGTCTTCAAGCTCGAGCACGCCACGGCCTTGCACGCGATATTTGCCCTCGAAACCGAGGGCCAGGCACAGGTAAATCAACTCCAGTAAAGGCAGGTGTTTGACCGGGTTCTTTGACAACTGCTCAAGCAGTTTGAAGAACCTCTCGCCGCCGAACGTTTCATTGTGGACACGACTCAACAGGCTCATTTGCGACCAATCACTGCTACTGCCCCACGGGGTGGTCACCACCGCTTCGTCGACCACGGTGCAAAGTAAATAGCGCGCAGTCATCACCTGGCTTTCTTCGATTCCACTGTGCAAGGCCTGCGCTTCAAACAGTTTGAGTGCCGAGGTTAAACGGGCGTGTAGCACCGACAAATCCTCGCGGGTATCGCTGTGCTTTAGCCGCACCACTTCCGACAGTAAATCGGACGCCGCGTCTACCAAAGCGTTAAGGCTGATGTTCAACACCTCGGTCGGGCGCAGATGGGCGGCAAAGATCATCCGCTCTTCCAGCTGTTCGAATCGCGGCGGTGCGTCAGAATCGGTCAGCGCACCCGACACCGGTCCGCTCCCCTGCCGATCGAGCAACACCGTTTTATCGTCCTGATGGTATTCCGTATCCTTGATCATTTCGGTCAGTTCCTGATGGCCCAGAATTTCACCTCAAGCCCGGCGAACTCGCCGGACACGTGAAAAGCAAAGCCACCGGAGCGCTGGAGTTGCGCCTGGTCTTCAGAACTGAGCTCAAGGATGAAATAGGTTTTGTTGGCGTGAAAGGCGATTTGCCGTGGAGCCACGGGCAACGGTTTGATCTTGATGCCCGGCAGATGCAAGTTAACCAATTGGCGAATGTGTTCTACCGGACCCACTTTGAGATGCGCCGGCAAACGATGGCGCAGCTCCTCGGAATCGCAATCGGCACTGACTGCCAGCACGAACGATGCCGAGTCCAGCAGTTTGTGGTCATGCAATGGCGAGACAATGATCCCGTACTCACGCGGTTGCAGGCTCAGTTCGGTGGCGTGCTGTTCGAGCACCATCGATAGCACTTGGCGGATGGCCTCCATCAGTTTTCGAAAGCTCGCACCTTGATCGCTGTGCTGATATCGGTTGTCCAGGCGCGGACGCTTGCTTTCGCTGGAGAAGGTCGCCAACTCACCCAGCATCGTCAGCAGCGTGCGATACAACTCGTGGGGGTGAACCTGCTCCAGACCAAGGTAGTGGCGCAGCAGCAGTTCAGTGCGGTTGATCAGTTGCAGCATCATGAAATCGCCGACTTCCGCGCCACCGACCTTACCGTTGGAGCGAATCCGCTCGGCGATAGTGTCGCCTCGATGGCTCAGCATGCTGATCACTTCTTTCAAACACGACAACAGGTACTGGGAGGAATGCACCTGAATGTAAGTCGGTACGAAGTCTGAATTGAGTCTGACTACGCCATCGGGTGTGGTGTCGAGTACCTCGCAGACTTTCAGCATTACAAAAGAAAGATCGCTCTGCTGTTCTCCGAGCAATAACTTGAAATCTGGCCGACCACAACTGATCTGGCGGGCGGAGTCGTCACCGGCATTGGAGTCCGCGACATTCGTTTCGTATGCCGTGTAACGCGCCAGCACATCGGATTGCTCCGGGCGACGAGACTCGATGTGATTGCCTGTCACCAACGGCAATGCCAGGTAGATCGATTTACCGCCGGTGGTGGGCGGTATATCCAAAGCCAATGGCCCGCTGTTGCTGCCAAGTTCGAACAGACTGCCATCCGGAAGAACACCTGAAGCCTGGCTGACCACCACTTTGCCCGTATTGAGAAACTGCAGATCGACTTCCAGGCTAAAAAAACCCCAGGTGTAACTGCCCAGCAACTGGGTGCGAATCCTCATTTGATGATCATAAAAACGATCGTTGTGTTGGAAGTGCTGTGGGCGCAGCAACATACCTTCCTGCCAAATGACTTTATGAATACTCATGATCAGTGGTCCGCCTTGACGCTTGTATCGTGACTGTTGCGAATACCGGTCTGATCGAAAGTCAGTCTTATGTCCGTCACTTCCATTGGTGTGATTTTCACGGTGTGACGCCATTTGCTTTCCGACAAATTTCGGTAACCCGCAAGAACGCCAACATAACGGCTCCCCTTCTCCATGCTGAGTTTCAGCTCAAGGGTTTCACCTGGACGCAACTCCAACTCTTCACTGGCCACCAGATCCGCCGCCAGAGATTGCCGGGCGCGCTCATACAGGCTAAAGAAATCCGCGTTTTCGAAGGCTACCGGGTGCTTGAGCTCGAACAGGCGCACCACAATTGGTGAAGGCCGTCCGTTCAGATCTGGATTCAACTGGTTGCTGGCAGTCAGCACCAGATTGAGTTTTGTAACGCGCGAATAGGGCGACAGCGTTGAGCAACCGGTCAACAACACCAGCATCCCAAACGTCAGGAGCATTCGAGTGAATACGATCAGGCGGTGAGACATTCTCAACATCCTTGGTGGTATTTGTGGAGGGTGGAAATCAGCCGAGATTGTTCCTCGTAGGCTTGGGCAAACTCTCCGGTCAGCAGGCGCTCGATCCAGTCGTCGTTCTCACGCAGCGCCTGGTGATACCGGCCGAAGGCTCTCCAGCGGCTACCAAAATCAGATACCAACGACCAGTTGTCGCGCTCGAAACGCAAGGCCAGTTGCTGCGGTGAAAAGTGCTCTAGAGCGCCGCGAACAGAGGCACGGCAGGCAGAAACCAATGCCACCTGATGCGCCTGCAAATCGCAGAATGCGCTGTAGACAAGCTGCTGGTCGGACAACGGCCCGGCGTTGTCGCCCAGCAACAAAAGATCCAGCGCCTCTCCAGCGCTAGAGGCGAACTTGAGAGGATTTTTTTGGTTGTCTGGGACGACAGCCAAATGCAGTTCGCTTTTCAGTTCTGAAAGGGTGTGCAGACTCTGCTGCAAGCCTTCGATGCTGTGCTTGAGCAAGCGTGCCGCATTCAATGCCAGGGCTTCGCGGGACTCAAGATCCAGCGCCTCGATGTCCACACCCAGCGCCGCGGCGAAGTCATCCCAGAAGCCCTCTCTTTGACACTCCAGGGCATTGACCATCGGAACTGGTTCCGATGCGACCGGGACCGTTATCAGCTCCGGCACGATCAGGTTTTCCCTGTCGATTCGTGCAAAGTCGGCACACTGCTCCGGGCTATTTCCCACGGCTTCTGGAGAGGTCAATCTATCGATTTCCGAACGAACACTCCCCTGCTCCTTGAAGGAATTCAGAGGTTCAAGATCAAGGAAAACTTCATCCGGGATGATGTTTACGGCCGCTTTCCGAGCGCCTGCTTGACCATCGAAAATGACCGGTTCGCCGCTAAGACGAGCATGGACTTCGAAGTCTCCCAACACAAAGACACTGCCGTGTTCGATCGGCACCGGCTCACCTTTTGGCAAGCGATTGCCGCTGGCGCCTTCCAGGATTCCATTGTTGCTTGTGTCAGTCAGGAAAAACCGACCATTGTGATAGCTGACCATCGCGTGATGGTTGGACAAATGACGCTTTCGGTCGGGGATAACCCAGTCGCAGCCTTCACCACGGCCTATTGCTCCACCCGTAGTGTTGAACGTCTTGCGGCATAACGCTGTAGGCACAAACTGCCGGGCGTTCAGCATTTCGAAAACCAGTTCCACGGTAAACCTCCTTGCAGTCACTTGCCGCGATGGGCCGCCTGCGGGTCACCCAATGGGCGGTAGGCGTTGTCGTTGAATTTATAGTTAGCGCTACAGCCGCCGAGACTGGCCAGAACGACGACGATCAGCACAACAGCTTGCCAGGGACGTACAGGCATCAGAGGATCTCCCAGGTGTAAAAAGCAGGCCTCACGCGGGCCTTTTCCGGCAGTGCAAAAAGGCCCGAAAAGAACGGAATCGACGGTCGGAGTCCTAAGCATTGAAATCACCCGAAGTGATGTTCAAGCGCCCAAGTCGATACAGCAGCGTACGACGTGGCAAGCCCAACTCCCGGGCCGCGAGTGTTTGGTTACCGTTACTCTTGCGCAGGCAGTCGAGTAGCAATCCGCGCTCGATTTGCTTCAAACGTTCGCGCAACTTCAGGCTGTTGCACTCGGGCATGGCGGCCATGCGCAAGGAAAAATGCTCGGCTAGCAACTCGTCGCCCTCGCACAACAACACGGCCCGCTCCACCACGCATTTGAGTTCGCGCACGTTTCCGGGAAAGGGGTAACAGGACAGTTGATTCAATGCTGCATCGGACCATTGCACCGCTTCGCGCTTCAGAAAAGTGCAGGCCTTGTCGGCAAAGTGCCGGGCCAGATCGAGGAGGTCGCCTTCGCGCTGTCGTAACGCCGGCAACTCGATCGGAAATTGCGCAAGCCGGTAATACAGGTCCTCGCGAAACTTGCCCTCGCTGACCAATGCCGATAAATCGCGATGCGTTGCAGCAATGATGCGTACATCGATTAGATGGGTGTCGTTGGAGCCCAACGGACGAATTTCGCCTTCCTGCAATACCCGCAGCAATTTGGCTTGCAGCGATAACGGCATGTCACCGATTTCATCCAGCAACAAGGTGCCGCCATTGGCAGCATCGAATAGTCCGGCGCGGTCGCGATCGGCGCCGGTGAACGCACCTTTGCGGTAGCCGAACAGTTCACTTTCAAGCAGATTCTCGGGAAACGCTGCGCAGTTCTGCACAATGAACGCCTTGGAGCGTCGTGGCCCGCCATCGTGAATCGCCCGCGCCACGACTTCTTTTCCGGTGCCCGTCTCGCCGCACAGCAGCACTGTGTAAGGACTGTGCAGGACTTTGCTGATCAACGAGCAGGTTCGACGCATTGCGAGACTCTTTCCGATCAAGCCAAAAACGCTGGGATTTGGTGTGCTGACTGGTGCGCGATATGCAGGACCATTGGGTCGACGAAACCCTTGTAACAGGCGCAATTGTCCCAGCACGAATCCCCCAAGTTGCCCAAGTGATTCAGCGAAGCCTTGTAACTCGACAGGTCGATGACTGGCGCACAGCAACACGCCTTCGACGGCCGCTTGCTGATTGACCAGAGGCACACACAACAACGACTGCCAGGGCGTGGCCAGGTTCGGCAGGAAGGCGGTTTCGTACAGGCTGCTGCCCAGCTCGCTGAGGTACACCGTTCGGTTCTGGCACAAAGAGAATTGCAACAGTTGTTCGCCTTTGTAGTCCGTCGTGAGGCTCACCGCTTCTCGGGACTGCAATATGCCGTTCAGGCACTCGGCGTTCATTCTCAGGCAAGTGTGGGTGGCGTCCAGCAGGTATAACTGCGTCAGCTCACAGCCGCTGAGTTCGGCCAATCCACGCACAAAGTCACTCAGTAACGTACTGTCGTTTCCTGTCCGGGACAGGGTGGCGTACTGCGTCAGCAAGGCTTCGGCATAGACCAACGGTTGTGGCACCTGCGCTAACATAACGCCCATCTCAAGCGAACTCGCAGGTAACGCTGGCGTCGTCAGCGAGGGTGGCATGCACGTGCTTGACGATTTCGCCGGTAGCCATGGCATCGAGCAAACGATCGGTCACCAACGGCAACACGTGCTGATCCAACAATCGGTCAATCAACCGTGCACCGCTTTCTCGATGGGTGCAGCGTTCGACCACGTGATCGACGAG
Source organism: Pseudomonas sp. C32 (assembly GCF_030417915.1). Taxonomy (NCBI): domain Bacteria; kingdom Pseudomonadati; phylum Pseudomonadota; class Gammaproteobacteria; order Pseudomonadales; family Pseudomonadaceae; genus Pseudomonas; species Pseudomonas sp. C32. Next base: position 17,626 of record NZ_JAUHUK010000034.1, read on the forward strand.
ACCCTGGCAATAGCTGAAATCCAACTGTCGACGATTCAGGCGCTGGCCCAAAAGCCCGAGTTTGATTTCCACGAGCTCGCGTAATACCGGGCCGTCTACAGGGTAATACGGCACCACGTGCATACGCGCCAGCAGTGCAGGCTTGAAGTGTTCGTTCAGTACCGGATGGATTGTTTGTTCCAGTACCTCACTCGTTGGTCGCGCTTCATTTTTGCAGAGCTCACTGATGAGATCGCTGCCCAGGTTCGAGGTCATCAGAATCAGCGTATTGCGAAAGTCGATCTCGCGTCCTTCGCCGTCATTGACGACTCCTTTATCGAATATCTGATAGAAGAGATTCAGCACATCCGGATCGGCTTTTTCGACTTCGTCGAGTAGCACCACCGAATACGGTTTCTGGCGCACGGCCTCGGTAAGCATGCCCCCCTCGCCATAACCGACGTAACCAGGCGGCGCGCCGATCAGCCGCGACACCGTATGTTTCTCCTGAAACTCGGACATGTTAATGGTGGTAATGAAACGATCGCCGCCGTACAGCAAATCAGCCAACGCCAAGGCGGTTTCGGTCTTGCCGACACCGCTCGGCCCGACCAGTAGAAACACGCCCACTGGCGCTTCAGGTTTGTTCAGTCCGGCAGCAGTGGCGCGCATCGAACGGTCCAGCACGCGGATGGCTTGCTCCTGACCACGAATGCGCGCGCGCAGGTCTGTGGAAAAACTCGCGACCTTGTCGCTATGCTCCCGGGCCAGTTGTGCCCACGGCACACCCGTCCAGGCACTGATCACCTCTGCGACCAGGCGCGGACAAACTTCGAAGCTGACCAGACGTTCTTTGACTTGCGCAGCCGTCAGGGCGCAGTGGGTTTCATTCAGTTCTGTTTCCAGAGGTGTGATGCTTTGCGCGTCATCCAAATTGCCATTGGTTTCACGGGCCTTGGCCAACTGCTGGCGTAACTCAAGCAGGCGCTGCGCCAGTTGCTTCTGCTCAGCCCACAGGACTTCCAGGGCACACCGCTCGATTTCAGCGACTTCCAGACGCGCCATCAAAGCATCCAGCGCTGGATGATTGATCAGTAGTCCAGCCTCGGCATCTCGCCGAAGGGCCTGGCACTGACGACCACCTTCAGCCAGTTCGCCACGCAAACGCTCAAGGCGTTCCGGAGCCGCAGCAAGGCTGATGCGCACTCGGGCGCAAGCCGTGTCGAGCACATCCACTGCCTTGTCCGGTAATTGGCGACCGGCGAGGTAACGGGCAGAGAGTTCAGCGGCCGCGACAACGGCGTCGTCACGCAGATAGATTCCGTGGCTTTTCTCGTAGACCTGAGCCAGACCACGAAGGATGGTCACCGCTTCTTCGATGGTGGGCTCTTGCAGCTTCACAGGCTGGAATCGACGCGCGAGCGCCGGGTCTTTTTCGAAGTATTTTTTGTATTCCACCCACGTGGTGGCAGCAATGGTGCGCAGTTCACCCCGGGCCAGCGCCGGTTTTAGCAGATTGGCCGCATCGGATCCGCCAACATTGCCACCTGCGCCAATCAGCGTGTGAGCTTCGTCAATGAACAGGATAATTGGCGTCGAAGAAGCTTGGATTTCTTCGATCACACCTTTGAGGCGACGCTCAAATTCACCTTTGACGCTGGCTCCGGCTTGTAACAGCCCGAGGTCGAGCGACAGTAACTCAACGCCTTTCAGAACTTGCGGCACTTCGCCGCTGACGATGCGTGAGGCCAGTCCTTCAACCAGGGCGGTTTTGCCGACACCGGCTTCTGCGACCACGATTGGATTGTTCTTGCGACGCCGGGCAAGGATGTCGACCATCTGGCGGATTGCGCCGTCGCGGCACAACACCGGATCGAGCTCACCTTCCCGAGCCTGTTGAGTCAGATTGTGGGTAAATCGGTCTAGCAGAGACTCCAATGACCCGACCCGTTTTCCACCGTCCGGCTCCGCCTGCCGGGACAAGGCGAATGCCTTCAGGCGATCAATGTCGAGCTGCGCAAGCAAGGGCTGATACCGGCTGCCAGCATAACGAATCGGATTGCGCAGGAGCGCGAGTATCAACGCTGCTTGATCAACCACGCTTTGGCCTAACTCGAGATTTGCCACCAGCACGGCATCTTGAAACCATTGCACCAGTTGCGGGGAAAACACCGGGTTGCGCGAAGCGCTGTGCTCGACCTGTGATTGCAATACGGCGCTCACCTCGGTGACATCCACACCGGCGTCTTGCAAGGCACGAACGAGCAAACTTTGCGGACGCTCCAGCAGGCCCAGCATCAGATCTTCGACAAGGACCACGCTGCCGCCCCGAGCGACACAGCGCTCGGCCGAGCGCTCCAGATCACGACGGGTTTCGGCGTCCAGCGCCTGTATGAGTTGCTGTAGATCTACATTGATCATGGCTCACGTCCTTAATGAATTTTGCTACCCAAGGTCACCATGCCGTCTGCCCTTTCTCGACCCAGCCAACTGGTCCATCCCAAACGGCAGACGTTGTGCTCTCCGATGCACAGCTCACGGATTTCCCTTTGATGCAGAACCAGGCGAATGTCGTAATCGAGCGGGTCACGCAATGTGAACCGCACCAGTGCGCACAAGGGTTGATAACCGGAGCCGATCGGCAGGAATTCGTGGAAACGACACCAATTCAGTTCACGAATGTGAATACGAAATTTGCCGCTGCGATCGCGGACATGCTCGCCGAGCACCAGATCTTCGCCGAGCCGGCTATTGCTGTTTCCTAAGCGATTACGCTGCTCGAGGAGAATTTCCACGCGACGCTCAATACACTGTTCGATAGTCAATTCGGAGTGTTTGAAGTAGTAACGCAGCACCGACTCGATCAATGCCGCCGAATGAGCCCGCAAACTGAGCAAACCCAGATAAGGCAGCAAGCGCTTCCAGTTCAGTTCTTGAGCCTGGCGAATTGCGTCACCACCAAGGCCGATCAGTGAAAACAGCTGCGCGGAAAAAGGATCGCGTGCACCACTTTGAAAACGGGCGCTATAGCGATACTTCTGCCATATCGGCAGCATCAGTCGCTGCAGCCGATGGTGAAACACATCGAGAAAATGACGGGTCGAATTGCCGTCTTCACTGTCGCCCAACGCTTGCTCACCATAAAACGCCGGCAGTGGTGAACCCGCACCGACCAGGCTGATCAGATTGAAGCGCAAGCGAGCGCGCATCTGCCCATGCTCCTCGAAAAACTCCACACGATCGACATCACTGCATGGGAATCCCAGGCTCGGATTAGCTTGGAATTCCAACAGGTCGTATAGATCGTCCTCAGTCAGATGCGGGTGTGCCGCACGCAGCCGGTCGATCACCAACAGCACAGCCTGAAATAACGAATATTCACGTATTACACCGCTCAGCCTGCTCAAAGCAGAGGCTGCATGCCCATACGGGGTGTCCATCGGTACACCTCTCCTTGTGTACTGTTTACCTGCAGCTCGTGATACGAATTGAGACTGGCGTAGAGGGCGAAAAACTCATTGAGTACCGACGCGAAAACAAACAGATCTCCCTCACCGATATAGCCTTCCGGGTTAATGGTCAGCTCCGTACGCAACCCGCGCACCGGTAATCCACGGTGCAAACGATCAACGTGTTGATGCTTGATCGACTTGAGCCCGCCGAGCAGCCGCTTGCTGACCTTCTCTGCGTTCTGGTCGTAGTAGCGCGGCAGGTCATAGGTTTCGAGAATCACCTTCAGTGCATTGACGTCAGCCAGCGACAAGTAATTGAGTGACATGTTGCTGATCAACTTCCAGAGAAAGTCTCGGCCGATGGGTGGTGCGAAGCTCGACGTGACGGGCGCGATGTTGCGAAAGCTAAGAGATTCCGGCGTCTGCTCACAGGCCATGCAGATGTCGCCGAGTTTGAGTCTTCGAGGCAGGTTCTGATTGGTGCACATCAACTCGATCGATAAGGTTTCGGCGGCCTCTATCTGTCGAATGCCGAAGCTGAGGTAGGTGTCTAGCCCATCGTGCGAGAGCGAAGATCGTTGACGGACGCTGTAGTGGGGGCGATTGGTCGGAACATCGAAACTGGGATCATGTTCGAAAGACTCGAACGGCACATACTTCTGGTAGCCAAAACCACCGGGTTTCCAACCTGTCACGGTTTCTACGGAGAACACCCCGCAACTTTCCAGACCGAAGTTCGCAGGAAGCAGCAGGTGTTCATCCTGCTTGCCATCAAGACGAATCGGAAGTGCATCGTGTTTGAACAAATTAACGATCGGCGTGCAGTAGAGTTTCACGTTATCCAGCGTTGGCCGTATCTGCCGAGCGGTGTTCTTGCGAATCTCAAAACGCATCTCAAGTCCGTGCATCCGCTGGAGCTCGGCCTCAGGTAACGTCTTTAGCAGGTCTAAGCCGAGGACATCGACAAACAGGAATTTGTCCTGGAAGGCGAAGTATTCCTGTAGATAGCGATAACCGCGAAATGTATTCAACGGGTAAGGGATCAGCGCTTCCTCTTCCGAAAACCCAACCGGCTGAACGTGTTCACTGGACAGTCTGAAAACCATCGCAGCACCGTTGGCCTCCTTGATTGGTTGACCATCACCATCCAGCGGAACCAACTCGATACCATCAAGGTTTCGCAGCAGACTCAGGTAGAGCATCTGGCTGACACACCGCTCCCCGGCGAAGTGCAGACGAAGGCGATTCAACTGAAGCTCGCCGAGGTGACCATTGGTGTTCATGTCCAGGCGCAGACTCAACAGCGAACCATCGCCCTTCACCGAGTAAGTCAGCGCGACCAGTTTCAAAGCCTGAACCTCAGTCGGATAACAGGTGCGGAAACGACAATGCACTTCATCGATCGGCAAACTTTCGACGGGCGTTTCTCGCTCGACCACCACCGCAGGACCAGAATGTTTCAATGCGTCGAACTGCAAAATACTGAAGGCCGGCAAAGGCCGCATGTAGTTCGGCCACAGCAACTGCATCAGAGAGTGGCTGAGCTCGGGTAACTCGTCATCAAGCTTCTGCCGCAAGCGGCCAGTAAGGAATGCAAAGCCCTCCAGCAAACGCTCAACATCGGGGTCCCGACCGGCTTGCCCCAGAAAAGGCGCCAATGCCGGATTACGTTCGGTGAATCGACGACCTAACTGGCGAAGTGCAGTAAGTTCGCTTAGGTAGTACTGATTAAAGGACACGAAATGTATGCCTTGTTCGATATCCAGTGCCGATGCGTATAAAAACGCTGCGTTTGCAGAGAGCTGCAATCGGGTTGGTTTCGTGGCTGGTAAGTGAACAAGATAAGTAGTTGGACATTGGTGTCTCCCTAGTGAACCTTTACTTGACCACTGCCATCCAGGCACGCGGCGAATCTGACCTGACGTTTCAAACCTTCGACTTCCAACAGACCCTCAATGCAGAAAGCCAAGCGAAGCTGATCGTCACTCGGCTGCGAGATGACCTGCACTCTGCTCAAACGGGGCTCGTAGGCTTCGATGAATACTTCAATAGCCTGACGGGCCTGGCGCAGTGTGTCGTGCAGACTCAGGCGCATATCATTGAGGTCCGCAAGCCCGTAGTCGGACAGCGTTTGCACACTGCCCGCACGGGTACTGAGCATTTTGGTCAGATGGGCAGCCACGGACGACATCACGGAAACCTCACGGCTCCAGCCATTGCGTTTATCTGTTTCGCCGCTCAGGCGTTCGAAAAGGCTGCCATATCCACTCATGATCGCAGCGCTTACTCTTTGTCCAGTTTGCCAACAAGCGACAGGGTGAAATCGGCCCCCATGTACTTGAAGTGAGGGCGCACGTTCAAACTGACCCGATACCAGCCCGGTTCGCCTTCAACATCGCTGACGCTTATTTGCGCGGCACGCAAAGGGCGACGGCCACGAACCTCGGCACTTGGGTTTTCCTGATCTGCCACGTATTGGCGGATCCACTTGTTCAACTCCAGCTCAAGATCGGTGCGTTCTTTCCACGAACCAAGCTGTTCCCGTTGCAGTACTTTCAGGTAATGGGCCAATCGATTGACGATCATCATGTACGGCAACTGAGTGCCGAGTTTGTAGTTCAACTCTGCTGCTTTGCCTTCGGCGCCGAGACCAAAAAACTTCGGTTTCTGTACCGAGCTCGCCGAAAAGAATGCTGCGTTGTCGCTGCCTTTGCGCATGGTCAGGGAAATAAAGCCCTCTTCCGCCAACTCATATTCGCGCCGATCGGAGATAAGTACCTCGGTCGGAATCTTGGTTTCGATTTCGCCCAGGCTTTCGAAATGATGCAGAGGCAGATCTTCCACCGCGCCACCACTTTGGGGGCCAATAATATTCGGGCACCAACGGAATTTGGCAAAACTGTCTGTCAGTCGAGAGCCGAACGTATAGGCCGTATTGCCCCACAAGTAATGCTCATGGCTGTTGGCAACGGTTTCTTTGTAAACGAACGATTTCACGGGGTTGCCTTCCGGGTCATACGGGGTGCGCAACAGAAAACGTGGCACCGTCAATCCGAAGTAACGCGCGTCTTCCGACTGTCGGAAGCTCTGCCATTTAGCGAATTGCGGACCGTCGAAGTGATCCTTCAGATCCTTGAGATCAGGCAACCCGGCAAAGCTTTCCAGTCCGAAAAAGTTCGGACCGGCAGCGGCGATAAAGGGTGCATGAGACATGCAGGCAACACTGGAAACGTACTGCATCAGTTTCACGTCTGGCGAGCTTGGAGACATGAAGTAGTTGGCGATGATCGCGCCAAACGGCTGACCACCAAACTGACCGTATTCAGCAGTGTAAATGTGCTTGTACAGGCCGGCTTGCATGACCTCCGGCGAATCTTCGAAGTCGTCCAACAGATCTTGCTTGGAGACATTCAGAATTTCGATCTTGATGTTTTCGCGAAAATTGGTTCGGTCGACCAGCAACTGCAAACCACGCCATGCCGACTCTAATGACTGGAAGTCCGGGTGATGCAGTATCTCGTCCATCTGACGGCTGAGCTTCGCATCGATCTCGGCAATCATGCGGTCAACCATGGCTTTTTTGACTTGTTCGCCGCTGTTCTGCGGCTTGAGCAATTCTTCGATAAATGCCGATACACCACGCTTGGCGATATCGTAGGCCTCATCATTCGGAGTCAGGCGGGTTTCGGCGATGATACTGTCAAGAATGCTGTATTCACCGATCTCGCTGCTCTGCTGATGCGCTGTATTAGTGCTCATAATTGGCTTCCTTGGCTGATGGAGACTCAAGCATTCGGGACGGTGGTGCTCAGGCCCAGCTCAACGAGTACACGATCACGGGACTCGTCAGTGGCAAGCACGTCTTCAATGGCTTTGCGGAATGCGGGGGCATTGCCTAACGGACCTTTGAGAGCCACTAGTGCATCGCGTAACTCCATCAGTTTTCTCAGCTCTGGTACTTGCTGAACCACGCTTGCCGGGTTGAAGTCCTTCATCGAATTGATCTGCAGTTTCATTGCGAGTTCGTCGATATCGCTCCCCTCCTGGAGGCGATTCGGTACGCTCAACGTCAGTCTCAACTCCTGCTTGGAGAGCACTTCGTCAAAGGTCATTTTGTCGACGCTGATCGGTTTGCGCTCTTCGACCTTGCGTTCATCCACACGCTGGGTGTAATCGCCGATGGTCAGTAGCTTCAGTGGCAGTTCAATCTCTTCCTGGGCACCGCCTGTGGTGGGCCTGAAGGTGACATTGATGCGTTCCTTGGGGGCGACAGAGCCTTCTTTGGCCATGACTTTTCTCCTTGCTGTTATGGGGACCAGGGGCCTATTCGAGTACTACTTCGAGGTCGAGATTGCACAGCCTGCGATGCGCCTCTTCCTTGCATTCACGTACTGCATGGTTCTGCGGTAACAATTCACAACAGCCATGCAGCAAATGCAGCACATCCAGTGCGAGGGCGGGTTCCCAGGCGTGTAGGCCTGAGCCTTGTAGTGCCTGGTCGAGCGATTCAAGTTGGGTTTTTGCGAGTTCGTATTTTTTGGCCATGAAGCAAAGCCGCGCCATGGCGAACTGCCAGAAGAACCGCGCCCGTCCGCCATGGGCGGTCTGCAATCCTTGTTTGAAGCATTGCACCGCAACCTTGAGGCCGTCTTTGCGCAAGATTGGCATGACCTCTTCCAAGGCCCGCTCCCAGTCCGGCAGAGTGTCGTTGACGATGACCTTGTGCGGTGACTGGGTGCGTTGCAGATGTGGCATGACACTGGCGCTGACCCAGGCACGGGTGGCCGGATCGGCGAAGGGAGCGCCGTCGTGAAACCGTAATTCGATGATGCCGGGCAATCGCTGAATCAAAAGTGCGAAGTGAATTTCCACCTCGCGCATTGCCCCTTCGGCATTTAATTCTTGCAAGCATTCCCAGGCCATCCGCTGGCCATCGAACCAGAAGGGTGCCTTCGCCAGACTCGCTTCCAGGTCCACCAACAGATCGGCGTACTTGGCCTGCCCGAAACGCTCCTGATATTCCTTGAGCTTGTCTGCCGGTAACCCGCGTAGAACGGTTATTTGCTCTGCATTGCGCTCAGGCACTGTATCGATCGGCAACCACAGCATTGTTCGATTGAGGCGCAGAGCGCGTAAGTCGGTGGCTTTCTGTTTGAGCCACCATGCACACAACGGACGGGCATTTTCCTGTTGCGCTCGCAGGGCCTTGTGAGCCTCTTTCTCGTTATCGATAATTGCCCCTGGCATAAACAACTGCGCCGCAGCCTGCTTGACTTGGGCCACCGCGACTTCCATCACGCCAGGCTCCGAGGAGTTGTCAGCAGCGCGTTGGACCATTGTCTTGAGGCGGCGAGAAGCCGGCAGCAGCAACGGTGCATCGTCGCCCAGATGCTTGGTGCAGGCCGCATCAAGGCCTTCCAGATGTTCTACCAAACGCCGGAACAGTGGCAGTTGCTCTTTTACTGCCACGTTTTCGTTCAACACCTGTTCAAGACGCGGGAGCAACCAACTGATCGCCGCGGAACGGGTTCGGGATTTTTCGGGGAGAACATCCACCCAATGATGCTCGCAAAGGTAGTGCAGCAAACCGAGACCAGCCGACAGCCCCTGGAACGATTCACGCTGGTATAACGCCCAGGTCAACCAGACGCCAACCCGCAAATCCTTCGACTGAGTGCGCAACAACTTTTCGCTGTTTTCGCATACTTTCAACCAGTCAACCTGACCGGTCTCGTGCATGGAGCTTGCCTTAGCCAACTCACATTCCAATGCCTCAAACTCGTTTGAAAAACGAACGTCCTCACCCGCAAAATGCTGATCGGAAACAGGATTTTTTGCGAGCGCAAGGTAATGAGCGGAAAGTTTGCCTGAGTAGGACATCCATGGCCTTTATAGAAGTACGGTCATATATCAGTTGGATTTCAACTGCGCTTGTTCCCGGTGGCCGAAGCCGCGACAAAGCATGACAAAAACAGAACACGAAAAATGTAGGACGCTTCTGAAAGTTCGCCAACATGGAGAAATTAATTAATATGCCACTGCATTAGTGGCACTGTAGAAACAATTAAAAACAAGCCCAAGTAGAGTTATTGCAACACATTATTTCCAGTGTCACATCACAACTTAAAGTTTGAGCGAGACACCAAAAAACAAGTCAGCCCAAGAAGTCTCTAGGCTACTGCCGATTCAAAGAAGCTTTAGCTTTTTTCGATGATGGCGGATATAGCGGATGAAAATTGGTGGGCATCCTCAAGCATCATCAGGTGTCCACAGTTTTTCATTTCTCGATATGACGCGGCCTTCTCTTTGACCCAGGCCGGAATGTGCCATCCCTTGGCTGATCGCTCGCCTGCAATAAGATGGAGCGGAATGTTATCAACCCAGCTTTCGATTCCTTTCAGGTAGGCAGGGTTGCCCGTGATATCAACGACTGAAGCTGCCATTTGCTGAAGTGTGCTTGCCGGCTGAAACGAAAGACAGGTTGCAGCCGCCAACAAGGTTGCCTCGGTGGGTTTTACTCCAGCGCCATGTAGCCATTTCTCGGGTTCTGAACGGTCTTCCACCAGTTTGGCTTGGACTTCTTCAAGAGGCATCTTTGCCAGCTTTTGTGACCAAAAAGCGTCATCTAATGTGAAGTTGCCTTCAACACTTATCACGGCTTCCACGCGATCTGGGTATGTCGCGGCAAAAAGTGCAGCAATTGCACCACCGACCGAATGCCCTACGAGGTACCAACGGTCATGTGTTGCAGAGACTGCATCGATTTCCTTGTGCAGATACTCGACTTGGGCATCCAGGCTAATCATTGCAGGATCGACTTCGGCCAAGGAGCCGTAGCCGAGCATGTCTGGAGCGAGCATTTGCGTAGACTGCGCTCCATCCATCAAAAAGGTTTTATTGAGTGGGCCGATCAGTCCGTGAATAAAAACTATGCGGGTTGAATAAAGCATCCATTTCTCCAGTTGGGCTGTATGACCGACCACCAGATGTAACGACTTACTGCCAGGGCTTGGGCTCACCAAACAACTGTCCCTGAACCCCATACAACCCCATTTCGCGAATCACCGACAACTCGCCTTCCGTCTCGACCCGTTCGGCAATCAGCGGCAAATCAATGCTGTGTGCGGCCCGCTGAATCGCCTCGATGAACAGACGCTTGTCACTCTCTAGGTCAATCGCCCGTATGTAGCTGCCGTCGATCTTCAAGTAGGCCAGCCCCAACCGCGCCAGGTTGCCGATCATGCTGAAACGCCCACCAAAACGTTGCAGGCTCAATGAGAAACCGAGTTCGCGCAGACGGCGGGTCAGTTGTTCCAGTACCGCTTGCTCGGGCAATTGCTCTTCGCCGATTTCCAGGGTCAAGCGTGGACCGAGGTTGGAATGCGTGCGCAGAAGCTCGAAGACTTTGTTCTGCGCCTGAGGGTCGGTGAGAGTCGCCGAAGAGAGGTTCAATGCCAGCGACTGGTCATGTTCGCTCATTTGCTCAAGCACCCGCTCGAGCATCAACTGATCCAGTCGGGCCGTCCAACCAAAGCGCTCCAGCCATGGCAGGAAACGCCCGGCGGGGATGGTCTGACCGTGTTCGTCGAGCAGTCGCGACAACACTTTGTAATGCAGCACCAGCTGCGTGTCCTGGGCCGCCACGACCGGTTGGAAATACAACTCGAAACGCCGCTGAGTCAGCGCCTGATCGAGCATGCTGTGCCAGGCATGGTGATCGTCGCCGACGCTGGCCGATAGATTGTGTTCCAGGCATGCCCAGTTCTGCTCACCCTGGCTTTCAGCCTGAGCCAGCGCCTGATCGCCGAGGCTGAGCACGGCTTGCGGTGAGTCGCCGTGAGCAAATGGTGCCAGGCCAATTGAGGCAACGGACGCCACATCCGTGGCTCCGGTGGCGTGAAGACTGGCCAAGGCAGTGTCGAGATTTTGTGCAAGATGCAGTGCTTCTTCGCGTACCAGGCCCGGCGCCAGTACGGCAAATTCGCCGCCGCGGATACGGGTCACAAGGTTCTGGGTTTCCGGGTATTTGGCGCACTCGCGAGAGAGTTGCTCACCGACCGCTTTGAGCACCTCATCGGTGCGCTGACCACCGAGACGCTGGTTGAGGCCCGCCAGGTCCTTGACCCGCAACAGCAGCAGATAACCGGAGCTGGCCTGTTCCGGATTGCTCACCCGCGCATTCAGTTGGATCTCGAAATAACGCCGATTGGCCAACCCGGTCAACGTATCCTGATAGGACTCGGCCCGCAGTTTTTCACTGCGCTCGGCCTGCTCCTGGAACAGCGCTTTGAGCTTCTCGACCATCTGGTTCATGGCCTGCACCACCCGCCGCAATTCGGGGGTGCGCGGCAGCTCCGGCAGGCTGAGAAACTCCCGCCGCGCAATGGCGTGGGATTGCTGGACCATGTAATCGAGCGGCCTCAATTGCTGGCGCAGCAATAGCGCGCCGAGCCCGGCACTGACCGCACCGCACAGCAGCAACCATCCCAGGCTACCCAATGCGCTTTGCCACAATTTGGCAACTGCGAACATCGGGTGGCTGACCACCTCGACCCGCGCCGCCTGCTCCCAGCCACGACTGACGATCGCATCGCCACCGGCCGGCTCCAGGCCGATCAGTTTGACGAACCACTCCGGTACGTTAGTGACTGCCGGGATACCCGTGCGCTCGACCAAAGGCTGATCGGTCTTGACGTCGATCACACGAATACTCGCGTAGTAACCGCTGTCGAAAATCGAACTGACCAGCAACTCGACCATCGCCGGATCGTCGATGTTCGGCGTCAGTGACAGCGCCAGGGCTGTCGCTGCATCCTGGGCGTGGGAGCGCAACTGATTGACGTACTGAGTGCGCGAGCTCTCCAGACTGACCATGAAGCTGCCGGTGAAGGCAACGACCAGGAACAGACAGATAGCTATCAACAGCTGTTTGAACAATGACATCTGAACGCATGCTCCTAGTGAGTCGTCTCGACCGGGAAACCTTCGGCCTGCATTTTTTTCAACACATCCTGCCAGCGCGACAGGCGTTTGGTATCACCGACCTTCTTGTTTCCCTTGGTGCCCGGTAGCCACAATCCTTCAGCATTGAAAGAGTAGACTGGCAGCAAATCCGTTCGTTGGCTGGCCGGTTTGATGGCGTCGATCAAGATGTCCAGCACCAGCGGCACGGCCTCCGGGGTTGAATAGTAGGTCAGCACCATGTGCGCACGGTTTTGGGTCAGTGCCTTGACGTATGTAATGCGCAATTTTTCACTGGGTACGCCGAGATGGCGCAGGCTGAAGTACTTGGCTATAGCGTAGTCTTCACAATCGCCGGCGCCCTTCCACAGTGCTTCGATCGGCGTTTCCCAGTAGTCGACCTCGTGCCACAGGTCGATGTCTTCGACGTACCGCACCTGTTTGTTGAAGAAGCGGTTAACGACATTGAGTTGTTCCAGCTCACCGATCTGCTTCTGGCTGGCCAACAAATACTGCCAATCGTTGATGCGCTGCTGACCTTCGCCCAGAGGTCCGTACAATGCCTGCGCTCGCCGGCTGATCACGGAAAAATCCCAGTCGGCGCTCAGGTTGCCCAGCATCGCAGCAGCCAGCAGCAGTGCGCTGCACAACCAGCTTAAAATCCGGGGGATCGGTAAACGTACCGCCAATGCGAGACATCCAGGGTGGGCAGGAGGGAGTCTCTTGAATGGTGAAGGTTAGACCCGAAAAAAACAATGGCACGATGAGATCATCGGCGCCGCGCTAAACTGTAATCAAGGCAATGGACGCCTGTTTGACAAGCCACCAAGCAGTCACTAGTGTCCTTTGGATCCAAAACAATTTGTTAATCAGGGTGCGTTGTTGTGACAAAGAAGCCCAACCCTCTCAGCAGTATCAAGGTCAACGGGCCGATTCCTTCACATCTGGCACGCTCGGTGATCGAACAAACCCTGCGCTCGGCGATACTCGACGGGCGCATTCCCTGTGGTACTGCCCTGCGACAGCAGGATCTTGCCGATCTGTTCGGTGTCAGCCGCATGCCCGTTCGCGAAGCCTTGCGTCAGCTAGAAGCACAAGCCCTGCTCAGCGTGATCGCTCATAAAGGCGCTATCGTCGCACCGTTGGTCCAGGGTGATGCCGTGGAGACCTACGCGCTGCGAATCCTGCTGGAATCGCAAGCCTTGCGCCTCTCCATTCCGCTGCTTGAGGACGAGGACGTTGAACAGGCTCGACGATACATTGACGCACTGGAGGTCGAGCACGACTACACGGAGATCGGCCGGCTCAATCGACTCTTCCATATGAAGCTTTACTGCCGGGCTCCCAATCGCCGCCTGTTGAAACTGGTCGAAGACGGGTTGAATGAAGAGGAGCGTTTCCTGCGTTTCAATCTGGAAGCCATGGGGTTGGGCAAACTATCCCAGGATGATCACCGGGCACTATTGCAGGCTGCCGAAGACAGGGATTTCGAACGCTCGGTGAAGTTACTTGAGCATCACCTCAATCGTGCGGTTGAAGTCATCACACGCTATCTCAACAGCTCGGAAGATCAGGCAAAAAACGCTTCGAGTTAAACTTCAGAGCTCTCCATTGTTATGTCCTGCCAGTAAATTGATTCCCCCGCTCTCACGTTTGCGCATGAATACGAACTGGAGTGACAGTGAGCACTGCGCCGCCTTCGTTTCTGAGGCTACGACAATAAGCTCCATTGTTCCTATAAAAAAGCCAGCCCCTGGGTTCAGAGGCTGGCTTTTTTACGTCTACGGTTTTTCTGGCCCCAGAATGACAAAACCCCTGTCTGCGTTAGCAGACAGGGGTCTCGGAATTCAATCTTGACGATGACCTACTCTCACATGGGGAAACCCCACACTACCATCGGCGATGCATCGTTTCACTGCTGAGTTCGGGATGGGATCAGGTGGTTCCAATGCTCTATGGTCGTCAAGAAATTCTGTGTGCGGACCCGTCTGTAACGACGTGTCAGCGAATTCTTGATGTTTCTACTTTAAAG
>NZ_JAUHUK010000035.1:0-26891 GCF_030417915.1 Pseudomonas sp. C32
ATCGTTAACGACCATCGCTGGCAAGCCATCTCCTACAGTCCCTTTTTTTGGGTTCACCACGCAATCCCAAAAAACCGTAGGAGCCGGCTTGCTGGCGATGGACTCAAGTGCGCCGCGTTGATCCAGTTCACCCGCGTTATCGTTAACGACCATCGCTGGCAAGCCAGCTCCTACAGTCCGTTTTTTGGGTTCACCACCCAATCCCAAAAACCCGTAGGAGCCGGCTTGCTGGCGATGGACTCAAGTGCGCCGCGTTGATCCAGTTCACTCGCGTTATCGTTAACGACCATCGCTGGCAAGCCAGCTCCTACAGTCCGTTTTTTGGGTTCACCACCCAATCCCAAAAACCCGTAGGAGCCGGCTTGCTGGCGATGGGCTCAAGTGCGCCGCGTTGATCCAGTTCACCCGCGTTATTGTTAACGACCATCGCTGGCAAGCCAGCTCCTACAGTCCGTTTTTTTGGGGTTCACCACGCAATCCCGGAAACCCGTAGGAGCCGGCTTGCTGGCGATGGACTCAAGTGCGCCGCGTTGATCCGGTTTATACGCGTTATCGTTAACGACCATCGCCGGCAAGCCAGCTCCTACAAGGGAGCGTGCCCCACGTTGAAATTACCGTTGGTTAGCCGTCAATGGCGGAGTGCGCGGCGGGATCATGCGCTTGTTGCCGGTCGACTCGAAGGCCGATGCCAGGTGCAGCAGCGACGAGTCGTCATAGGCGCGACCGGCAAACGTCAGGCCGACCGGCATGCCGATGTCCGGCATCACGCCCATTGGCACGGTGACCGTTGGCACGCCCAAGTGACGGATGGCGAGGTTGCCGTTGGCGACCCAGACCCCGTTGCTCCAGGCGATATCCGCCGATTTTGGATCGACATCCGCATTCGCCGGACCCACGTCGGCGACCGTCGGGAACAGCACAGCGTCGAGGCCCAGACGATCCATCCAGTCTTCCAGATCGATCTTGCGGGTTTTCTCCAGTCCGCGCAGACCGTCTGGCACCGTGGAAATCTGATCCCACGGCGTGATGCCGCGTTCGGCCATGCGCACGTATTCGTCCATGCCAGCGGCCAGGTCGCCTTCTCGGTTGGGCAGGGTGCCCGGGTCGTGAGGGAAAATCAGCGGGCCGTCGACATCAACGAGGCGATTCAATTTTGGATCGCCGTTGGCCTGCAGGAAATCATCGAAGGCCCAGGCCGTCAGGTCCCACAGTTCATGGTGTAAAAATTCCTTGGAGACGATGCCGCGATTGAACACGGTCGGCGCGCCAGGACGATCGCCTTCACAATTGGAGACCAGCGGGAAATCCACTTCGATCACTTCGGCGCCAGCGGCTTCGAGGGCCTTGCGCGCCTGCTCCCAGAGCCCGATCACCGAAGGACGGGTGTGGATGCGTTGGCCGGTCGGCCCACCGATGCCCGGCGACTCGGACGTACCAGCTTCAGGGTCGGCGTTGATGTACATGCGCGGGACGCCGAACTTCTTGCCCTTCAGCGCTTCGCTGTTTGCCGCGAGCGAGGCATAGGATTCAGGGCGTACCTCGGACGATTTCGGAATGGGCACCCAGGGTTGCAAGCGCCACAGATCGCCACGGGTGTCCGGGTCATCGGCCACTACCACGTCGAGCACTTCGAGCAGGTCGGCCATGGTGCGGGCGAATGGCACGACCACGTCCATAGTCGGGGTCAGCGGCCAGTTGCCGCGTACCGAAATCACACCACGCGATGGCGTGTACGCGCACAAGCCGTTGTTCGAGGCCGGGCCACGACCACTCGACCAGGTTTCTTCTGCCAGACCGAATGCGGCGAAACTGGCAGCGGTCGCCGTACCGGCACCGTTCGAAGAACCGGAGGCAAACGGGGCGGTGAGGTAATCAGCGTTGTACGGGCTTTCGGCACGGCCGTAGACACCGCGCTGCATGCCGCCATTGGCCATCGGCGGCATGTTGGTCTTGCCCAGGCAGATTGCGCCGCCGGCGCGCAGGCGCTCGACAGTGAACGCATCGCGATAGGCGACCAGCTCTTTGAACGCAGGGCTGCCCGAAGCGGCGGTCAACCCTTTAACCAGGTAACTGTCCTTGGCCGTGTAAGGGATGCCATCGAGCGGGCCGAGCGTTTCGCCCTTGGCGCGGCGGGCGTCGGACGCTTGAGCTTCGGCCAGCGCCTCAGGGTTGGACACCACGACGGCGTTGAGGGCGGTGGGTGTTTGCGGACCGTCATAGGCCTCGATCCGGGCAAGATAGGCTTGTACCAGTTCAACCGACGTGGTCTGGCCGGATTCGAGCGCGGCGCGCAACTCGGCAATGGAAACTTCGGTAACTTCGATCATGCTGCCACCGCCGATTGCAGGTGGAGGGTCCCAAACACTTCACGTTTCTCGAAATGGACTTTCATATCGTTATTCTCATTGCACTGTCTGGCGCGACAGGGTCGGGTGTTAAAAATACTGAGCACTATTTAGCATTAAACCGGGTTTAGAGGAATATCTTGTCCAGTTTATCTTACAGGCGACAGAAAAAAGGTACTTCACCCATTCCCGAGAACTGTAGGAGCCGGCTTGCTGGCGATGGACTCCAGTGCGCCGCGTTCATTCAGCTTATACGCGTCATCGTTAACGACCATCGCTGGCGAGCCAGCTCCTACAGGAGACCGCGTTCGAGTCGAAAATGATGTGAACTCCAAACCCGTGAAAGAACCAGAAAAAAGGCCACTACAACCCGACGTTGTGGTGGCCCGAGGGTGACTCATTTTAGCACCGGATCACAGCCATTGGCCGCGTGATCAATGCGCGCCGGCAGCCTCTGGATGTACTTCTGGAGGCTCAACGGGCAAGCAGCGGTGAGACTGCCGAGAGCCTGGCCTGAGGATCTCAGGGCGCTGTCAGGCTGACCAACACAAAAAAACCGGCTGATCAGGCCGGTTTTTTTGTGGGGCGGTGGCAGAGCAACTTATTCAGGCAGTGCGATTCTCGATCAGACGATCCGAGCCGCCTTCGGCGACGCGGTTTTGCAGCAGTTTGTCAGAACCACCTTCAGCAACGCGGTTTTGCAACAGTTTGTCAGAGCCACCTTCAGCAACCCGATTCTCCATCAATTTGTCGGAGCCATCGGCGGCGACGCGGTTTTCGATCAGGCGATCGGAACCACCCTCGGCCACACGGCTTTCTATCAGACGATCCGAGCCGCCTTCAGCGACCACTGGTTGAGCGGAGTTTGCGGCGAAAGCGTTAACTGCGAAAACCGAGAAAGCGATGCTGAGGAGGGTCTGGCGTTTCATGATCGTGTGCTCCGGGGTGCTTATGGGTTGGTATGGAGCAGATGTTACGCCGGGGATTTTTTAAGAGAACTTCATTGAGTTGATGGTGACTATCGATGCTGTCAATGGATGATTGGGTGATCCTGCCGAGCTTGCTCCGGACGGTGTTTCGACGATAGCGGTGTGTCAGTCAACTTCTAGACTGACTGAACGGCCGCTATCGCTGGCAAGCCAGCTCCTACAGGGGGGCGGGTGTTAGCGGGAAATGAGTCCGTGATCAAGGGCGTATTTGACCAGCGCCGCCGGCTTGTCGATGTTGAGTTTGCGCCGAATGCTCAAACGGTGTGTCTCCACCGTGCGCACGCTGATGTCCAGCTCCCGCGCCATTTCCTTGTTATTCAAGCCTTGGGCCATTTTCGACAAGACCTGGCTTTCCCTCGGGGTCAGCTCGTTGTCGGTGTTCCTGTCGGCAATCAGCCGTTGGGCGATTTCCGCGCTGTAGAAGGTTCCGCCGCTGCTGATGGCTTCGATGGCGGCGATGATTTCCCGTGACGGTGCGTTCTTCAGCACATAGCCGCTGGCGCCGGAGCGCACCGATTCGCTGACGTATTCGTAATTGTCGTACATGCTCAGCACCAGCACCTTGAGCGACGGGTACTGGCTGCGGAGGACGCGGGTCAGCTCCAGGCCGTTCATGTCCGGCAGGCTGATGTCGACCAGCAGCAGGTCAGGCTGGCAGCGGCCGACCATCTCGATGGCCTCGGCACCGTTTTCCGCTTCGCCGACCATTTCCAGGGGCGACATCACGGCCAGCAGCGCCTTGATGCCGTCGCGGACCAGGGAGTGATCGTCGACCAGGGCGACGCGGATCGGGGAGGGCAGGTTCATGCAAGGTTCACTCTTGTAGTTTTGCGCCAGGTTTCATCGGCAGCCGTACGTCCAGCTCACTTCTGCCCGGCATCGAGATCAAATCGAAGCGTCCGCCAAAATGCTCGACGCGTTCGCGGATGTTACGCAAACCAATGCCCGCCTGACGACGTTCGACCTGGGCCACGTTGAAACCGATACCGTCATCGACCACCATCAGCCGCACGGAGTCGTTGCAACCGCGCAGTGTAATGGACACGTTCTGCGCCTGAGCATGGCGCTCGATGTTGGTCAGGGCTTCCTGGACGATTCGGAACAGCGACACCGCCGCGCCGTCGACGAGTTGGCAGTCGAATTCATTTTCGTCATAGGTCACGGTCAGCCCGCTGCGCTGTTCGAACTCTGCGGCCAATTGGCCGATGGCTGCCGACAGGCCAAGGGTGTCGAGCAAGGATGAGCGCAGGTCATGGGAGAGGCTGCGGACTTCGCCAATCGCATCGCCCAAGCGCTCGGTGGCGTCTCGTAAAATACCCAGGCCCTTGTCTTGTCCATTCTCCAGCATGTGGTTGGCCAGTTCGAACTGGAACTTGATCGAGACCAGCACCTGGCTGATGCCGTCGTGCAACTCGCGGGACACCCGTGATCGCTCTTCCTCCTGCAGGCTGACGATGCGCTGGGTCAGGCGTTGCAGTTTCTTGTCCGCCAACCGATGTTCGCTGACGTTGAGGGTCATGCCGGTGGCGAACACGAACAGCACCGCGACGAGGGCGACCACGGCAATTGCCATCATGGTTTTGCGAATGCCCTGAGCCACTTCGTCCCGGGCTTGTTGCGTGGCGCGCTCGACGTCTTCGAGGTAAATACCGGTGCCGAGCATCCAGCCCCAGCGATCGAGCATCACCACGTAGGCGAGTTTATCGGTCACCTGGCCGGACGAGGGTTTGTTCCAGGCATAGCGTTGAAAGCCTTCACCCGATTGCGCGCTTTTCAGCAGCGCCTGAATCACCGGCAGGCCATGCGGGTCTTTCATGTCCCAGAGGTATTTGCCCACCAGCTCGGATTGCCGCGCATGCATCAGGCTGCGGCCTTCGTGGTCGTAGACGAAGAAGTAGCCGTTGATGCCGAAGCTGAGCTTGCGCAGCTCTTCGAGGACTTGTTGCTGGGCGTGGGCATTGCCGTGACCATCGTCATACAGGGGCGCGATCAGGCTTTGCGCCATTTCCACGTAGTTTTTCAGCTCCGCGCGTTTGCTCGCCAGAATGCTGTCTTCAATCAGTTGCGCCTGTTGATCGCCCAGTTGGCGGTTGAGGGAAATCACCAGCGCGCAGATGACGGCAATGGCCAGCACCAGCGGCAGAATCCCGAGGGCGACGATCTTGTGTTTGAGCTGCATGTTGACTCCTGCCCGCGCGAAGGATCGGGATCATATGCCAAAGAGTCGCCTTGTAGGAGCGAGCCTGCTCGCGATGGCGGTATATCAGACGAATCGATGTTGAATGACACACCGCTATCGCGAGCAGGCTCGCTCCTACAGGGGGCGGTGGTGTCTACGTAGAACTACGTAGAGATCACGTACGTAGTAACGCGGATTTATTTGTGGACGGCATGCGCGGATATTGGGCCAGCTCCGCACAGCGGACACAATTATAAAAATTACCGCCGCAGTCATGGCTGTCGGCAGGAGACACGCTATGCCCCGTCTGGCTAAACACCTCGCCTGGTTTGCCGTGGCTGTCCTGGGAGCGATTGCGCTGAGTGTCGTGGCCCTGCGCCGCGGCGAAGCGATCAACGCCCTGTGGATTGTCGTCGCAGCCGTCGCTATCTACCTCGTTGCCTACCGCTATTACAGCCTGTTCATCGCCAACAAAGTGATGCAAATCGACCCTAATCGGGCCACTCCGGCTGTGCTCAATAACGATGGTCTGGACTATGTTCCGACCAACAAACACGTACTCTTCGGTCACCACTTCGCGGCCATCGCCGGCGCGGGGCCTTTGGTCGGTCCGGTGTTGGCAGCGCAGATGGGCTACTTGCCCGGCACGCTGTGGCTGATCGCCGGGGTGGTGCTGGCGGGTGCGGTTCAGGACTTCATGGTCTTGTTCATGTCTACTCGTCGCAACGGCCGTTCCCTGGGGGACATGGTCCGCGAAGAAATGGGCCGCATTCCCGGCACCATTGCGCTGTTCGGCTGCTTCCTGATCATGATCATCATCCTCGCGGTGCTGGCATTGATCGTCGTGAAAGCCCTGGCCGAAAGCCCGTGGGGTATTTTCACGGTGATGGCGACCATCCCGATCGCGATGTTCATGGGCATCTACATGCGCTACATCCGCCCGGGTCGCATCGGCGAAATCTCCATCATCGGCGTGCTGTTGCTGCTCGGATCGATCTGGCTGGGCGGGCAGGTTGCCGCCGATCCGGTGTGGGCCAAGGCCTTCACCTTTACCGGTCTCCAGATCACCTGGATGCTGATCGGCTACGGTTTTGTCGCGGCGGTACTGCCGGTGTGGTTGATTCTGGCACCGCGGGACTACCTCTCCACCTTCCTGAAAATCGGCACTATCGTCGCCCTGGCCATTGGCATTCTGGTGACCATGCCCGAGTTGAGAATGCCGGCGCTGACTCAGTTCGTCGACGGTACCGGACCTGTGTGGAAGGGCGGTCTGTTTCCGTTCCTGTTCATCACCATCGCCTGTGGCGCGGTCTCCGGTTTCCACTCGCTGATTGCTTCCGGCACTACGCCGAAGCTGCTCGCCAGTGAGGGGCATGCCCGTTACATCGGTTACGGCGGCATGCTGATGGAATCGTTTGTCGCCATCATGGCCATGGTCGCGGCATCGGTGATTGATCCGGGCGTGTATTTCGCCATGAACAGCCCGGCCGCTGTCGTCGGTGCCGATGCGGTGACCGTTGCGCAAACCGTCAGCAGCTGGGGTTTCGCCATTACCCCGGAAGCCTTGCAAGCCGTGGCCCACGACATCGGTGAAACCACCATCCTGGCCCGTGCCGGTGGTGCGCCGACCCTGGCGGTTGGTATCGCGCAGATCCTGCACAGCGTCCTGCCGGGTGAAAACACCATGGCGTTCTGGTACCACTTCGCGATCCTGTTCGAAGCGCTGTTCATCCTGACCGCAGTCGACGCCGGTACCCGTGCCGGGCGTTTTATGCTGCAGGACTTGCTCGGCTCGTTCGTGCCAGCGCTGAAGCGCACCGAATCCTGGACCGCCAACCTGATTGCCACGGCCGGTTGTGTGGCGATGTGGGGTTACTTGCTGTACCAGGGCGTGATCGATCCACTGGGCGGCATCAACACCTTGTGGCCGCTGTTCGGTATCTCGAACCAGATGCTTGCCGGTATCGCGTTGATGCTCGGCACCGTGGTGCTGATCAAGATGAAGCGTCAGCGGTATGTCTGGGTCACCTTGCTGCCAGCGGTATGGCTGCTGATCTGCACCACCACTGCGGGCTACATCAAGCTGTTCGACGCAAACCCGGCGATCGGCTTCCTGGCCCTGGCGAAGAAATACAGCGATGCGCTGGCCAACGGTCAGGTGCTGGCCCCGGCCAAGAGTATCGACCAGATGCAGCACGTGATTTTCAACGCCTACACCAACGCAACGCTGACCGCTTTGTTCCTGTTCGTGGTGTTCAGCATCCTGTTCTTTGCGCTCAAGGTCGGCGTCGCTGCCTGGGGTACCAAGGAACGTACGGATAAAGAAGCGCCATACCAAGCGCTGCCGGATGCCTGATCATGTTCAATGACCTGAGTCGTCTGGGCAAATACCTCGGTCAGGCAGCACGCCTGATGGTGGGCATGCCCGACTACGACAACTACGTCGAGCACATGCAGACCAAGCACCCGGACAAGCCGCTGATGGATTACGAGGCGTTCTTTCGGGAACGTCAGGAAGCCCGGTACGGCAGCAAGTCAGGACCGAAGTGTTGTTGATTGAAAGAAAAAACGGCTGAAAAAGCCTTGTGGTGATCACTGAAAAAGTGGCGAGGGAGGAAACTCCCTCGCCATTTTTTTTCGTTCATTTTTTAGCGCAGCAATTCGCCCGGTATCGTCATGGAAGGTTCTTGAACCCAGGGATTTACGCTGTTTGTCAGCTATCTCTGCCCGATGTAACGACAGTTCCCCATACCGGTACTTTAATGGTTGTTCTAGAGCGCCTGATCACGGGGCTGTCATAGCCTTAAGGCTATGGATCCCATGTCCAAAAGCTATTTCATTAATCGGTCATCCGGATCCACGCTCAAGGGTGGTTAGCTGAAAACAAAATAAAGAGGAGATGCCATGTCAACTGAATCGAAATGCCCGTTCAATCACGCCGCTGGCGGTGGCACGACGAACCGCGACTGGTGGCCGAACCAACTGAACCTGAAGATCTTGAGCCAGCATTCGCCCAAGTCTGACCCGTTGGGGGGCGACTTCAACTACGCCGCAGCTTTCAAAAGCCTGGACTTTCAGGCGCTGAAAAATGACCTGAACGCCCTGATGACCGATTCTCAGGACTGGTGGCCCGCAGACTTCGGCCATTACGGTCCATTCTTTATCCGCATGTCCTGGCACGCCGCAGGCACCTACCGCACCGGTGATGGCCGGGGTGGCGCCGGTTCTGGCCAGCAACGTTTTGCGCCACTCAACAGCTGGCCGGATAACGTCAGCCTCGACAAGGCGCGCCGGCTGCTCTGGCCGATCAAGCAAAAGTACGGCAACAAGATTTCCTGGGCGGACCTGATTGTCCTCACCGGTAATGTGGCGCTGGAGTCCATGGGCTTCAAGACCTTCGGGTTCTCCGGTGGTCGCCCGGATGTCTGGGAGCCGGACGAAGACGTTTACTGGGGCTCTGAAAACAAATGGCTGGGCGGTGACACACGTTACGGCAAGGATGACAGCAAGCCTGTGCAAAAGCCCGGTGACGTTCCGCTGGTTGCCGAACCCGGCAGAAACGAAGAAAGCCGTACCGAAAATGGCCGCCATCTGGAAAACCCTCTCGCCGCGGTGCAAATGGGCTTGATCTACGTGAACCCGGAAGGCCCGGAAGGCGAGCCTGACCCGGTCGCATCGGCCAAGGACATTCGCGAAACCTTCGGTCGCATGGCGATGAATGATGAAGAAACCGTCGCGCTGATCGCCGGCGGTCACGCCTTCGGCAAGACCCACGGTGCCGGCCCGGCCGACCACGTAGGCCCTGAGCCCGAAGCCGCCGGTCTTGAACTGCAAGGCCTGGGCTGGAAGAGCACGTTCGGCACTGGTAAAGGTGCGGACACCATCACCAGTGGCCTGGAAGTGACCTGGACCACCACGCCAACGAAGTGGAGCAACAACTATCTGGAAAACCTGTTCGGCTTCGACTGGGAATTGACCAAAAGCCCGGCCGGTGCACACCAGTGGAAACCGAAAAACGGCGCGGGTGCCGGCATCATTCCCGACCCGTTCGATTCGGCAAAACGTCGCGATCCGACCATGCTGACTTCGGACCTGGCCCTACGCTTCGACCCGATCTACGAACCCATCTCGCGGCGCTTCCTGGCCAATCCAGACCAGTTGGCCGATGCCTTCGCCCGCGCCTGGTACAAGCTCATCCACCGCGACATGGGTCCGCTCTCGCG
The DNA here is from genome assembly GCF_030417915.1 of Pseudomonas sp. C32. Lineage (NCBI taxonomy): Bacteria > Pseudomonadati > Pseudomonadota > Gammaproteobacteria > Pseudomonadales > Pseudomonadaceae > Pseudomonas > Pseudomonas sp. C32. The sequence continues at coordinate 9,737 of NZ_JAUHUK010000035.1, forward strand.
CTACCTCGGCCCGGAAATGCCGGCAGAAGAGCTGTTGTGGCAAGACCCGATTCCTGATGTCGATCACCCACTGGTCAACGACAGCGATGTCGCCGCGCTCAAAGGCAAAATTGCGGCCTCGGGCCTGTCGGTTTCGCAACTGGTGTCGACCGCTTGGGCGGCGGCCTCGAGTTTCCGTGGCTCCGACAAGCGAGGCGGTGCCAACGGCGGTCGCCTGCGCCTGGCCCCGCAGAAATCCTGGCAGGCTAACCAGCCGGCGCAACTGGCGAATGTGTTGGCAAAACTCGAAGCCATCCAGGGCGAGTTCAACAGTGGTGGCAAGAAAATCTCCCTGGCCGACCTGATTGTGCTCGCGGGTGGTGTGGGCGTGGAGCAGGCCGCGAAAAATGCGGGCCACAGCCTAACGGTACCGTTCACTCCGGGTCGCATGGACGCCAGTCAGGAGCAGACAGACGTCGAGTCCTTCGGTTTTCTTGAACCGATTGCCGACGGCTTCCGTAATTACCTCAAGCAACAATACCGCGTCCCGGCCGAGGCATTGCTGATCGACAAGGCGCAACTGCTGACACTCACTGCGCCGGAAATGACGGTGTTGCTGGGCGGCCTGCGGGTGTTGAACACTAATGTCGGCCAAAGCAAACACGGTGTGTTCACCGCGCGTCCGGAAGCGCTGACCAATGACTTCTTCACCAACCTGCTGGATATGGGCGTGGAGTGGAAGCCGGTGTCGGACGCCGCCCAGGAATTTGAAGGGCGTGATCGCAAAAGCGGCGCAGTGAAGTGGACGGGGACGCGGGTCGACCTGGTGTTTGGCTCCAACGCGCAGTTGCGCGCCCTGGCCGAGGTCTATGCCACCGCCGATGCGAAGGACAAGTTCGTCAAGGACTTCGTTGCTGCGTGGACGAAGGTGATGAATCTGGATCGTTTTGATCTGGCGTGATTAGTTAAGGCTGCAAAACACCGCGACCGGGTCTGATACCCGGTCGCGTTTTTTTTGTTCCCCTCGCCGGTTTGAATGCCGGTGACGCACGCATGCGGATTAGCGCATCGCGGCCTACCGACTGCAGATATCCCACAAACAGCCCCGCAACCAGCGATGCGCGGGGTCTGCGTCCATGCGCGGGTGCCAGAGCATCGAGACGCTGATGGGCGCCGTGGTGAATGGCAAGTCAAAGCACTGCATCCCTTCGCACAGGTTGCCAACGTGACGCTCCGGAACGGTGGCCACCAGGTCTGAAGCCCGGGCCAGCGCCAGCGCGGCGCAAAAGCCACCGACGATGGTGCTGATGTGTCGTTTCAGTCCGAGCAGGTTCAGGGCTTCATCCATGACGCCTTTGTCGTGCCCACGGCGTGAAACCAGAATGTGGTGGGCCGCCGCATAACGTTCGGCGGTCATAGCCCCTTTGTTCAATGAATGCCCTTTGCGCACGACACCGATGAAACGGTCGCGAAACAACAGGCGTGTGCGCACTTCCGGGCTGGTCGATTCACCGATGACACCGGTTTCCAGATCGACGGAGCCGTCGCGCAACAGGGTGCTGTCCTTGTTCAGTTTCTGCACGAAGTTCAGACGCACACCGGGGGCTTCGTCGTTTATGCGGGCGATCAGTGACGGCCCGAAGTTCTCCACGAAACCATCGCTGGTGCGCAGTGTGAACGTGCGAACCAGATGCGTAAGGTCGAGCGCTTCGTCCGGTCGCAGCACGGCTTCGGCGTCCTGTACCAGCGCACTGACCCGCTCGCGCAACGCCAGCGCCCGGGGTGTGGGCACAAGACCGCGTCCGGCCCTGACCAACAGCGGATCGCCCATGGTTTCGCGCAAGCGTGCCAGGGCACGACTCATGGCCGATGGGCTGAGATGCAGGCGCTGGGCTGCGCGGGCGACGCTGCCTTCCTCCAGCAACACATTCAGTGTGATCAGCAGATTCAGATCAGCCATCGAATCAAATCCTGTAGGCGCGAGCTGGCTCGCTGCCAAATTGTTGGTGTGGCGTCAGATGCACGTAGTTAGTGCAACTGCTGCGTCTTCCGCCATGTTAGGTGTGAGCTTAGTCTCGGGACAACCTGTTTGCGGAGTGACCCGAGTATGAAGTCCCGATCCGAGCGCGGAGCGTTGGCCTGCCTTTCACTGTCCATGCTGCTGTCGTCCCTTGGCACCAGCATTGCGAACGTCGGTTTGCCGACATTGGCCGAGGCATTTTCCGCTTCCTTCCAGCACGTGCAGTGGGTGTTGCTCGCTTACCTGCTGGCCATTACCGCCTTGATCGTCAGTGTTGGCCGGTTGGGGGATGTCGTTGGCCATCGGCGCCTGTTGTTGATGGGGGTGACGCTGTTCACGGTGGCCTCGGTCCTGTGCGCACTGGCGCCCACTCTTTGGCTGTTGATCGCCGCCCGAACCCTGCAAGGCACGGGCGCAGCGATCATGATGGCGATGACCATGGCGCTCGTGGGGGAGGTGGTGCCCAAGGCCCGGATGGGCCGCGCAATGGGTGTGCTCGGCACGATGTCGGCGATTGGCACGTCACTCGGCCCGACCCTCGGCGGTTTGTTGATTGCCAATTCGGGGTGGCCTGCAATCTTTCTGATCAATGTGCCGCTGGGTGTTCTGGCCATTGGGCTCGCGGTTCACTTTCTACCCAATGATCACCACGAGAAGAGGGCGGATTTCGATGTTCTCGGCACGCTGGTCCTGACCCTGACGCTGCTGGCCTATGCCTTGGCGATGACCCTTGGACGTGCCAGGTTTGATCCGCTGAACATGGCGCTGTTGCTGGTGGCGGTGCTTGGGTTGGGCGTGTTTGTGTTTATCGAGCGCAAAGCCGAATCACCGCTGGTTCAATTGACCCTGTTGCGCAATCTGCCGTTGAGTGCGGGTTTCGCCATGAGCGCACTGGTGACGAGCGTGGTCATGGCCACCCTGGTCGTGGGGCCGTTTTATCTGACGGGGGCACTGGCGCTGGATGCGGTGGGCGCAGGATTGGTGATGTCCACGGGACCGCTGATTGCGGCACTGGTCGGAATCCCGGCGGGCCGATGCGTCGACCGATGGGGCGCACATAGATCCGCGATGTGCGGATTGATGACCATGTTGATCGGTGCATGCAGTCTGCCCGCCGTGCCAATGGGGTTCGGTGTGCCCGGTTATGTGGTGCCACTGGCTGCCATTACCGCCGGTTATGCGCTGTTCCAGGCGGCCAACAATACGGCTGTCATGGCGGACGTTACGCCGCAGCAACGGGGTGTCATTTCCGGCTTGCTCGGGCTTTCGCGCAATCTCGGGTTGATCACGGGCGCTTCGCTGATGGGCGCGGTATTCGCTGTCGGTTCGGCCAGTGGCGACATCTTGCAGGCCCAGCCCGAAGCCATCGCGCAGGGGATGCGCCTGACGTTTACGGTCGCCGCCGGGTTGATTGGCGCGGCGCTGATCATTGGCGTCATCAGCCAGCGTGGTTCCCGGATCGCTGCCACCTCGTGTTGAAAAACGGCACGACTGTCGTGAAAACGACCTGTTTGCGCTGAACGCGAAGCCTTGTGAGTTTTCTGTTGAACGACTGTTCAGTCTGGACTATGTTGGGGCCACCTTTCCCCGGCTGGTTGCGGGCTTGCGTTTCTTCAATTCGAACGAGGCACTGGCATGCGGTTTTCACCCTTTGTTGAGCGGATCAGCGGCCAAGGCGTTGCCGCTTGGGATATTCACTACGCGGCCAACGCCGCCCAACGCAATGGCGAGGATGTCATCATCCTCAGCGTCGGCGACCCGGATTTCCCCACCCCCGATTTCATCACCGATGCCGCGATTAACGCCCTGCGCGAAGGTGACACCCACTACACCGAAATCGCCGGCCGCCAGGCCTTGCGTGAAGCCATCGCCGCCCGCTACAGCGATGTGATCGACCGCCCGCTGCAAGCCGCCAACGTGATTGTCGCGGCGGGCGCGCAGAATGCTTTGTTCGCCGCCTCGATGTGCTTGCTCAGTGCCGGTGACGAAGTCATCGCCCTCGACCCGATGTACGTCACGTACGAAGCCACGCTCAAGGCTTCCGGCGCTACGCTGGTGCGCGTGCCCTGTGCGGCGGACGGCGGTTTTCGGCTCGATGCGGCGGTGCTGGCCAAGGCGATCACCCCGCGAACCCGGGCGATTTTCTTCTCCAATCCAAACAACCCCACGGGCGTGGTGCTCAATCGCGAAGAGCTGCAAGCCATCGCCGACCTCGCCATCGCCCATGACTTGTGGGTGGTGGTGGACGAGGTCTACGAGAGCCTCGCCTATGAGCGCGAACACCTGAGCCTGGCGGCGTTGCCGGGCATGGCCGAGCGCTGCGTGGTGATCGGCAGTCTGTCGAAATCCCACGCCATGACCGGTTGGCGGATCGGCTGGATCATCGCCGATGAAGCCTTGGTCAATCATGTGGAAACGCTGGTCCTGAGCATGCTCTACGGCTTGCCGGGGTTTGTCATGGAAGCGGCGCTCAAGGCCGTGCAATCCCATGACGAAGTGACCCACGGCATGCGCGAGATCTACCGTCGTCGTCGCGATCTGGTGGTGTCTGGGTTGGCGGATTGCCCGGGAATTTCCGTGCTCAATCCCGATGCCGGCATGTTCGTATTGGTTGATGTGCGCGGCACTGGCCTGACGTCGCTGGAGTTTGCCTGGCGCCTGCTGCGCGAAGCCGGTGTATCGGTGCTGGACGCCGCTGCGTTTGGCGAGCCGGCCCAAGGGTTTGTGCGGCTCTCGTTCACCCTCGGTGAAGAGCGACTGGCCCAGGCCTGCCAACGGATACGCGACTTTGTGCGGGTGTTGAACGGTGAAGCGCCACGGCCGGTGATCAGCACGGTGACCAGTACCGTAAGCGTCGAACCGACTGCGTCCAAGACCATGATCGAAGTCGATCGCCTGCATAAACGCTTCGGCAATATCGAAGTGCTCAAAGGCGTTTCCCTGACCGCCTGCGAGGGTGAAGTGATCTCCCTGATCGGCGCGAGTGGCTCGGGCAAAAGTACCTTGCTGCGCTGCATCAACATGCTTGAAGTGCCGGATCAGGGGCGCATCCTGGTCGATGGCGAAAGCATTCACCTTAACCAGAATCGTCCCGGCGCACCGCTGGTGTCGGACGCCAAGCAACTGGTCCGCATCCGTTCCAGCCTGGGCATGGTGTTCCAGAACTTCAACCTCTGGCCCCATCGCACGGTGCTGGAAAACCTCATCGAAGCGCCGACCCAGGTCCTGCGTGAAAGCCGTGCGGAGGCCACTGAACGGGCCGAAGCGCTGCTCGAACGCGTCGGGCTGGCGGCCAAGCGCAACGAGTACCCGGCGTTTCTCTCCGGGGGACAGCAACAACGGGTGGCCATCGCCCGGGCCCTGGCCATGCGGCCCAAGGTCATGCTGTTCGATGAACCCACCTCGGCACTCGACCCGGAACTGGTCGGGGAAGTGCTGCGGGTGATCCGCTCCCTCGCCGAAGAAGGCCGGACCATGATCCTCGTGACTCATGAAATGGCTTTCGCACGCGATGTCTCTTCCAAAGTCGCCTTTTTGCATCAAGGGCTGATCGAGGAAACCGGTTCGCCGGACGAAGTGTTCGTACACCCACGCAGCGAGCGTTGCCGACAATTCGTCAACGCTCATCAGACTCGCTAACTCATCATAAAAAGACGGGAAAACAACATGGGAAATCGACGTTTTGCAAACTGGTTGACCGGTGCCGCCTGCATCATGCTGGCCGGTATGAGTGCGGCACAGGCGCAGCCGATCAGGTTCGCGGTCGCAGCCGAACCGTATCCGCCGTATACCGAGAAACAGGCCAACGGTGAGTGGAAAGGTTTTGAGGTCGATTTGATCCGCAAGCTGTGCAGCGAAATGAAAGCCGAATGCGAGATCAAGGAAGTGGCGTGGGACGGGATCATTCCGTCGCTGCTGGCGAAGAAAATCGACGTGATTTTCTCGTCGATGTCTGTGACCGAAGAACGCGAAAAACAGATCGCCTTCAGCAAGGCTTATTACGACTCGGTGATTGCCGTCGTCGGGCCGAAGGAAGCGTCGGTGAAGAAGTTCCCGGATGACCTCAAGGGCAAGATCATCGGCGTGCAGAACTCGACGGTGAGCGCCAGTTACCTGAAGACCTACTACGAAAAAATCGCCGACGTTAAGTACTACGACACCCAGGATTCGGCCAACGCCGACCTGATCGCCGGGCGCATCGACCTGATGATGGCAGACGGCACGGCCATGGCCGCGTTCGTCAAAACCCCGGACGCCAAGGACCTGGCCTACCTCGGCGCCGTGCCTTACGACCCGATCTTCGGCAAAGGCGTGGGCGCCGGCCTGCGCAAGGATGACGCCGAACTCAAGGCCAAGCTCGACAAGGCGATCCAGGAATTGCTGGCGAGCAAAGACTATGACGACCTGTCGCAGCACTACTTCGGTACCAGCGTGAAGCCTGCGTTCTAACTACCACACAGATCCTGTAGGAGCCGGCTTGCCGGCGATTGTTACGGCGCGGTCTGCCTGACACACCGCTTCGCTGGCAAGCCAGCTCCTACAAGGTTTGGGCAGTGTCTTTATGGTCGTTACTGGAGGTTGAAATGCCAGCAATGTTCGATCTGATCAATTTCACCGAGCAAGGGTGGGGCAGTGCGCTGCTGAAGGGACTCTGGATGACCCTGCAGATTTCCGCCGGGGCCTTCGTGCTCGGGCTGGCCATCGGGTTGGTGGTGGCGTGTCTCAAACTCGGTGCGCCGAAACCGATTGCGGCGTTGATGCGCGGGTACACCACGTTGTTCCGGGCGGTGCCGGAGTTGTTGCTGATCCTGCTGCTGTACTACGTCGGTTCCATGCTGCTCAATTCGTTGATGGCCAAGCTCGGTTACGCAGCGATAGACGTCAGCGGTCCGCTGGCGGCAATTGTCGTGCTGGGGCTGGTGCAGGGCGCTTACGCCTCGGAGATTTTCCGCGCGGCGATCCAGGCGATTCCCTTTGGTCAGATCGAAGCGGCCAAGGCGTTTGGCTTGAGCGGTTTCGGCCTGTTCCGCCGCGTCACGCTGCCGATCATGGCGCCGTATGCGATGGCCGGGATGGCCAACCTGTGGATCAACCTGATCAAGGACAGCGCGCTGATCAGCGTGGTCGGCACCAACGAGTTGTTGTACACGGCCAAGCAGGCTGCGGGCTCGACGCGCCACTATCTGTTGTTCTACCTCACGGCCGCGGCGTTGTATTACGCGGTGACGCTGGTGTCGAACTATTTGTCAGGACGGTTGGAGCGACGCATTCGTCGCTGGATGCCTCTTGTTGACTGAACCGGCAGAGAGAATGAAATGATTCCAGCGTGGATAGTTGAATACGCGGCGCTGTTGGGCCGAGGGCTGCAAACCACCATTGCCATCCTGTTGGTGTCCAGTGTGTTGGGATTTGCACTGGCGGTGCTGGTGGCGCTGGCGCGGATCTCGAAGAACAAGGTGATCGCCAAAGTCAGCCTGCTCTATACCAGCGTGACGCGCGGTACGCCGTTGCTGATCCAGATCTACATTTTCTACTACGGCCTGGGCAGCCTGTTCGCGCAGTTTCCGCTGATTCGCGGCAGCTTTCTCTGGCCCTACCTGCGCGACGGTTACTGGTACATCGTGTTCGCCCTGGTGGTGTCGGTGGGGGCCTATGTCGGCGAAGTGATTCGCGGTGGGCTGCTGGCGGTGCCCAAAGGTGAAATGGAAGCGGCGTCGGCCTTTGGCATGACCGCGCGTCAGTCGTTGCTGCGCGTTCGTTTGCCTCGTGCGATGCGTCTGTTGCTACCGACCCTGGCCGGGGAAACCGTGATGCTGCTCAAGTCCACGGCGCTGGCCTCGACCATCGCGGTGATCGACTTGCTTGGCGCCGCCAACGTGGTCCGTGCCCAGACCCTGCAAGTCTATGAGCCGCTGCTGCTGGTGGCCGGGGTGTACGTCTGCCTGACGTTCCTGATCGAGGCGCTGTTTGCCTTTGCCGAACGGCGCGGGACGCCCGTGCGCAGGTCGGCCTGATGAGTCCGCCAACGGTTGACCGCTCGCTGCAAGGCATTGGCCTGTGCGCTCTGGGCTATGCGTTTCTGGCATTGCAGGACGCGGTCATCAAGTGGCTGGTAGCCGATTATTCAGTGGTCACCATTCTGTTCTGGCGCAGCCTGGTGGTGGTCGCCGCGGTGTTGCTGGTGGGGCGCCTGCGCCTGATTCAGCGAGCCTGGCACTCGCCGAGCCGGCGCTTGCTGGTGGTGCGCGGTCTGTTGTCGATTGTGGCGTGGCTGCTGTACTACACCGCGGCCCGGGATTTGACTCTGGCAGAGATGACCACGTTGTATTTTTCCGCACCGATCATGGTCACGGTGCTGGCGGCGGTGATTCTCAAGGAGCGCGCCAGCGGCTGGCAGTGGTTCAGCCTGATCATCGGTTTTGTCGGGGTGGTCATCGCCTGTCGCCCCGACAACATGACCGACCCGTTGCCCATCGTCCTGACGCTGTTGGCGGCGATGTGCTGGGCGTTCACCTACATTCAGCTGCGGCAGGTGGATGACCAGACCTCGGTGCTGGAGCAGATGCTGATCACCAACGTGGTGTTCGTGATTTGCATGGTGGTCGCTTTGCCCTGGACCCATACACCGTCGCCGACCCCGGCCTGGCTGGGCATGCTCGCTGCCGGGCTGGTGGGCGGTATCGGTCAATTTCTGTTGTTTGCCAGTTTCCGTCGGGCCACCGCGACCTTGCTCGCACCGTTTGAATACACCGGGCTGATCTGGGCGTTTGCTTTGTCGAGCCTGATCTGGGGCACGCTGATGGAGACGTCGCTGATGATCGGCGCCGGGTTGATTGCGGTCAGCGGCACGCTGGCAATGATCTTCGGCCGGCACGCCTCACAAGACGTCCTCGGCGCTGAATGCTCCGTGACGCAGCCCCTTTATCCAGCAGCGGCAGATGTGGAGGCCGTTGGCGGCGCTGAAGGTTTCGGGGTTGAGGCACCACTCGAGCCAGAGTCCGTCGAGCATCGCCGATAGACCGATCGCAGCCAGGCGCGTGTCGTGGATCACGAACCCTTCGCTGGCGGCCAGATCGTCAAGCAGATCGCGGATCAGATCGAGGTAGGCGCGGTAGCTTTTTTCGTGGGACTGGCTGACGTGCTCGGAGTGCCGGATCAGGCTCCAGAACACCACCCACACACCGAGCAATTGCGGGTCCATGACCCGGGGTGAAAACGAGCCGATGAGGAAGGCGTCGATTTTCTGCGCGGGTGTTTCGGCCTGAGTGATTTCCTGGAGCAGGGCGGTCGTCAGTTCGCTGGCGAGGCGCTGGTAAGTGTCGGCAATCAACGCATCGATGCTGCCGAAATGGTGATTGAGCAAACCGACTGACACCCCGGCCTCGGTGGCGATGCGCCGCACGGATATCCCGGCGTGACCGTCGCGGCTCAGGCAGCGCAGCGTTGCGGCCACCAGCCTTTCGCGGCGGTCATCGGGTTCGGTTCGGCGGTTTTTGGGAGTATGGGTTGTCACACGGTTTTCCCTGGATTTGATGCCACGTTGGCGAGCTTAGTTGAACGTGCGTTCAATCTCCAGTTCGGCAAGGGCGATACAGCGATTTCAACAGACATGACGGAGGACAAGCCAATGACGCAGGATGTTTCGTTCAATGTTCGCAACAACAACGGTGACGCCGTACGGGTCGGTGCCTGGCGTTACGAAGGCGACGGCAGCGGGCCGACGGTGCATTTGCAGGCCGGGGTGCACGCCGATGAAATCGCCGGGATGCTGGTGTTGCACTTATTGATGCAGCGCCTCCAGATCGCCGAGTCTCAGGGACGACTCAAGGGGCGCATCACAGTCGTGCCACAGGCCAACCCGCTGGGTATCGGGCAGTTTCGCCAGGGGCGGATTCTCGGTCGTTACCATGATGCCACGGGGCACAACTTCAACCGTGCGTTCGACTTGTCGGCAGCCATGGAGCGACCTTCAACCAACATCCAGGAATGGCAAAAAAGCCTGGTGCAACTGGCGGCCACGGCGGACGTGATGCTCGACCTGCACACCGATGACGAAGCGCTGCCATACCTTTACGTGCACCGCAGTTTCTGGCCCCGCGGACGTGAACTGGCGGCGGCGATGAAGATGGACGTGGCGATCATCTGGGATGACGGCGGCGATGGATCTTTCGAGGAAACCATCATTGCCCCGTGGTTGCGCGACGGCGCCACAGAAGGCCGCATGGCCGCGACCCTGGAGCTGCGCGGGCAGGGCGATGTCAGCGACCGTTTTGCCGAGTCTGACGCCGAAGGCCTGTACAACTGGCTGTGCGGTTTAGGCGTCATAGACGAACAAGTGCCACCCGCTGACTGGCCTGTTGAAGCCGTGGTAATGGGCCACATGGAAACCATCCTCGCGCCACAACCGGGTGTGCTGATCTTTGAAAAGGAACTGGGGGATTTCGTCGAGGAAGGGCAGCGCTTTGCACGGATTCTTGGACGACCGGGTGACCCGTCTTCCGAAGTGGTGCTGCATGCCGAGCAGGCGGGGCGGCTGGTGACGCGCTATCGTGATCGTTTGATCCCTCAGGGCATGGGCGTGGCGAAATTCACCGGCAGCCGGGTATCGCGCAACTGGAGTGGCGGGTTGCTGGACCCGAACTAAGCCTGACCCTCGGAAGGGTGTCATGACATTGGTGGCGAGGGAGCTTGCTCCCGCTGGGCTGCGAAGCGGCCCCGGCTTTTCTTCAGTCAGATGGTGCCGTCAGGTTTTGCGACGGCTTCGCCGCCGAACGGGAGCAAGCTCCCTCGCCACAGGGGCGGTGTTAGCTACTGAGTTGGCGTCTGCCAATGATTCAGTGCGCTGTATGTGTTGTTGCGCAAATTGAGCCTGCCAACATTTGTGGCGAGGGAGCTTGCTCCCGCTGGGTTGCGAAGCGGCCCCTGCTTTTCTTCAGTCAGATGGTGCCGTCAGGTTTTGCGACGGCTATGCCGCCGAACGGGAGCAAGCTCCCTCGCCACAGGGGCGGCGTTAGCTCCTGAGTTAGCGTCTGCCAATGATTCAGTGCGCTGTATGTGTTGTTGCGCTAATTGAGCCAGCCCACATTTGTGGCGAGGGAGCTTGCTCCCGCTGGGCTGCGAAGCGGCCCCTGCTTTTCTTCAGTGAGATAGTGCAGGCAGGTTTTGCGACGGCTACGCCGCCGAACGGGGGCAAGCTCCCTCGCCACAGGGACGGTGTTAGCTACTGAGTTGGCGTCTGCCAATGGTGCAGTGCGATGTATGTGTTGTTACGCTAATTGAGCCTGCCGACATTTGTGGCGAGGGAGCTTGCTCCCGCTGGGTTGCGAAGCGGCCCCGTTTTTTTTCAGTGAGATAGTGCAGGCAGGTTTTGCGACGGCTATGCCGCCGAACGGGAGCAAGCTCCCTCGCCGCAGGGGCGGTGTTAGCTCCTGAGTTAGCGTCTGCCAATGGTTCAGTGCGGTGTATGTGTTGTTACGCTAATTGAGCCTGTCGACATTTGTGGCGAGGGAGCTTGCTCCCGCTGGGTTGCGAAGCGGCCCCGTTTTTTTTCAGTGAGATAGTGCAGGCAGGTTTTGCGACGGCTATGCCGCCGAACGGGAGCAAGCTCCCTCGCCACAGGGGCAGTGTTTAGTCACAGATTCAGCCAGCATCAATCCGACTCAGTTGTCAGGGCATGCTGAGAGTAATCAGGTAATTCCCGGACTGAACGGGCGCGCCAGTGTCATCCACCAATGCATACTGCTGATCGAAGTAGCGACTTTCGCGCTCCTTTTCAGCGAGGAGTTTGACCTTGATGCCCGTGGGGTTGAGCGAGCCGACGCTCACCGTTGGCGTAATGGAATTTGCACTGAAAGCCATCGAGCGACTCTGGACCGGGCATCCATAAAGCTCAAATGTCGCCGCTGTACCCATGTTTGGCTGGCAACCCGATTCGACAATACTGCCCTGAAACGAAATCGTGCTCGACGCGGCCAGGCAAGCGCCATTGAGTGCGAATAAAAGACTGAAGCCCACTGCCAGATGTTTGCTGTTCATGTCTCACGCTCCTTGAGTTGTAACGTTTACGTCGTCCATGAAGGGTAGAAGCTTGAGGCGTTTCTTGTATCGTGGTGTATCAAGACGCGAAATTTTTCATACAGTCATACAAAACCAGTACTTCACGGATACAGCCCGGATACACCGCTGGGGCCAAATGGACCTGCCAAAGCGAGAGGCACTTCGCACCTCGCAGTTTCCTGTCCGAGGGTGAGGTGTACACGCTCCTCACCCACCAATTCACCGCCAACGGCAAGAAAGTGCCGACCGAGCTGTTCACCAGGTTGAGCCAGGCTAAAGACTGATCGGCCGCAAACAAAAAAACCTTCCTGTGTTGAAACGCAGGAAGGTTTTTTTGCGTGGGCAGTGAACGTCAGCTTCGGGTCCAGAGTGTGTAAAAACAGACGGTGCGGCCAGCCAACACCCCATTCAATCGGCATGAAAATGACTGGCGAATCACCAAAAGTTTACCCATTTCAATAGATTTCCCGAAAAGTGCGTGAGCAAACCAGTGACGGTAAAACTCAAGCTCAACTTTCAAACCAGGCCGTGATGCGGGCTGGCAACTGCCTCCATCGGGACGACAAACTCAGCACATCTGCCGCCCTGAAGCCCAACGCGAACCGAACTGAAAGGAACCCACACCGATCCACTCCAGAGCGGCGCGCTGTAACACCAAGGAGTCTGATTATGAACAAACGGTCCCCGTCGATGTCTTTTGCGCTGTTGTTGGTCGTGAAGTGATGCCCGTTCAAGCACGTGTGGGTGCGCTGGCGAAGACTCAATGAGCCCTTACGGAGGACGTATGAAGAGAACACAAAAAAGATATGGCCTATTCATTGCCATTGCGGCCTTGCTTCTCGGCCTCGCCTGCTTCGGGCTGTTCGAAGTGCTTGGCAGCTCCATCGCCCCGGACGGACGCCTCCACGAACCTTTTGCGCTGCTGCCGTTGGGTTGGGCGCTCATCACACTCGGCATAGTGGGATTGGGCGCCAGCCTGTTTCGCCGTGGCTTGCGTAGATCTGAAACTCACTAAACGAGGTCTAACGAGTATGAATAAATCATATCTTTCCTTTTCTCTGGCGCTGCTGCTGACCATGGGCGTGATATCTGCACACGCCAAGGATTTGGCCACGATCCAATCGCCTGCGTCGGGCGTGCTCTGCGACCGCTACCTGTGTGCCAATGACAAAGGGATTTCCCGCGAGCTAACGGAAAAGTATCTAGGCAAGAAGGCTGCTGCGAACGAGGTGTTCACATCGAGTGACGTTGATTTGACCGAGTTCACCTTTGCCAACGGGACTTTCTGCGACGTGAAGGAGCGGCTATGTCGTGAAGATCGGTACTACGGTGCGAACGGCCAGCGAACCGGAGCTGTCGCCAAAAAATACACTAAGTTACTGTTTGGCGAATAAGCAAAAAGTGGCGTTTCATCCGTATAACCACTGCCGGCCGTATTAACCAACTGACAGTACGACACAACCTGGGCACTACTAAAGGCTGCAAGGCGCAGTGATTTTTTCCGCGGTTCAGAACCATTCGATCGGTTCGAAACACCTGGGTTTACCCCTGCAACTGATGAACAACAGGGTAGGCATAGCGCCGTACGCCCCGAGACTTTAACGGCGTGCCGATGCTCTGTAACCGTCTGGCCTCCATTTGAGTCATTATCAAGCCTTAACCCAGCGCTGGCGACTCCAGCTACTCAACCCATCAACGGCAAACACCAACAGCAACATGGCCAGAATCACTGTGCTGGCTTGGGCTTCCTGGAACAGGCTGAGGCTGACATAGAGCATCTGCCCCAAACCGCCGGCACCGACGAAGCCGAGCACGCTGGCCATGCGGATGTTGTTTTCCCAGCGGTACAGGATGTACGCCAGCAGCTGTGGAAACAGGTTGGGCAGGGTGCCGTAGCAGAAGGCCGAGACGACGTTGCCGCCCTGCAAGCGAATGGCCTCGGCTGGCTCTGGCGGGGTGTTTTCCAGCGCTTCGGCGAACAGGCGGCCAAGCACGCCAGTGGTGTGCATGGCCAAGGCCAGGGTGCCGGCGTTCGGGCCGAGACCGGCCGCCAGCACCATCAACGCGGCCCACACCAGTTCAGGAATGGCGCGCAGGGCATTGAGCACGAGGCGCGACGCGCTCTGCAATGGCCAGCCGAAACGCCCGGCCGCGGGCAGCGCCAACACCAAACCGAGCACTGCCGCGAGCAGGGTGCCCAGGGCCGACATGGCCAGGGTTTCCAAGGCGCCGCGAGTGATGGCTTGCAGATGGCCGGCGCTCAGGTCCGGGCTGAGAAAGCGCAACACGTACGCGCCCATTTGCTTGAGGTTGCCGCTGCCCGCCAGTTCACCCAGGTCGAGACCCAGATAGCTGAACGAGGCGACGGCCGCTGCGACGATCAGGGCGATCAGCATCAGGTTGATCAGACGATTCATGCGAACCTCCAGCGCAGCAGGCGGCTGATCTGATCAGCGAACAACACCAGCACAAAGAACGTCAGCAACATGCTCGCCACTTCACCGCCGGCGAACATGCGCAACGACAAATCGATCTGCTGACCCAGGCCACCGGCGCCGACGAAACCCATCACCACCGAAGCGCGGATCGCGCATTCCCAGCGGTACACCGTGTACGACAGCAGTTCCGCCGCGACATTGGGCAGGATGCCGTAGCAGAACGCCGCCAACCGACTGCTGCCCGCTTGCAGCAGCGCATGGGCGGGGCGCTGATCGACCGATTCGAAAATTTCCGCGTAGACCTTGCCGAGCATGCCGCTGTAGGTAATGGCGATGGCCAGCACCCCAGCCGTTGGCCCAAGGCCGACCGCACGGACAAACAGCAGCGCCCAGACGATTTCCGGCACGCTGCGCAGGAAGATCAACAGCCCGCGTACCGGCCAGCGCAACAGTCGGCCGAGCAGACTCGGGCGTCCACCACGAGAGGCCGCCGTGAGCGACAACGCTCGACTGGCCAGCAAGCTCGCAGGTACGGCCAACAGCAAGGCCAGGGCCATGCCGGCGGTGGCGATGGCCAATGTCTGCAAGGTGGCTCGCCACAGCAGTTGCAGGAACTCTTCGTCGTGGGCGGGGGGCCAGAAGGCTGAAACAAAACGGCCCATCTCGCTCTGGCTGTCAGCCATGAACAGCACGCTCAGGTCCAGCTCGCTGAAACGGATGCCCGGCCACAGCAGGGCAATCGCCAACAGACTGAGCAGCAGGCGAGGTCGGAGGGCAGGATCTCGTGAGTCGCGCTTCAGCATCGGGGAATCTGCACACTCAAGGGCGCCACGGGAACGGGCGGGGATTGCAGTTGCTCGTTGGCGTAGAGCCCGTCGAGCAGATTGTGATCGACGTCGCTGGCGGGCAGATCGAAGAAGACCTGGCCGTCGCGCAAACCGATGATCCGTGAGAAGTGCGACAGGGCCAGGTCCACCGCATGCAGGCTGGCGACCAGTGTCACACGGTGTTCCTTCGCATGACGGCAGAGGGTCGACAGCGTGTGCCCGGCCAGGACTGGGTCCATCGCCGAGACCGGTTCATCGGCCAGCAACACCTCGGGTGCCTGATACAGCACCCGGGCAATGCCCACACGTTGCAGTTGGCCACCGGAGAGTTGCTGGCACTGGGCGAACAGTTTGTCACCCAAGTCCAGCCGGGCGAGCGCTGCCCGTGCACCGGGAACATCCAGCGGATGCACCAGGTTCAGCAGGCTTTTGGCGAAGCCCCACTGCCCGAGCTTGCCGGCCAGCACCGCCGTAATCACACGCTGGCGCGGGGGCAGCGGTGGCGCTTGATGCACCAGGCCGATCCGAGCACGCAAGCGCTGACGCTGACGGGCGCTGAGTTGCCAGGCGTGTTCACCAAGCACCTCGACTGCGCCGCTGCCCGGGCGCAGGGCGGTCGCCAACAGGTTGAGCAGGCTCGACTTGCCGGCGCCGGACGGGCCGATAATCGCGACCTGCTCACCGGCGCCGATGTGCAGGTCGACGTTATGCAGCGCACGCACGCCATTGGCGTGCGTGAGGCTGACCTGAGTCAGATGCAAGGTCATTTCAGCAGGTCGGCGGCGCGTGCGGCTTCCTCGATGCCCTTGTAGTTTTCAGGCTTGGTTTCGATGAAGCGGCTGGCGGCCTGCAAATCCAGAATCGCTTTTTGCTCCGGATTGGCCGGGTCCAGCGCCAGGAACGCCGCTTTGATCTTGGCGGCAAGGGCCGGGTCGAGCGTACCGCGCACGGTCCAGTTGTAATCGAAGTAGGCCGGCGTGGTGGCGAAGACCTTGACCTTGTCGGTGTCGACCTTGCCGGCCTTGACCAGTTTTTCCCAGACGCTGGCGTTGAGTACGCCGGCATCGACTTTACCGGCCTGAACCCAGGCAACCGTGGCGTCATGAGCGCCCGAGTAACCCACGCGGCTGAAATAGGTTTCCGGCGTGATGCCGTCCTTGATCATGAAATAGCGCGGCATCAGGCTGCCGGACGTGGACGATACCGAACCGAACGCGAAGGACTTGCCCTTCAAGTCGGCCAGGGATTTGACGTTCGGGTCGGCAGTGATGAATTTGCTGGTGAACTGGGCGTCTTGCTCACGCTGAACCAGCGGAATGGCGTTGCCGGTTTTCAGACGCGCCTGCACGAAGGTGAAACCACCCAGCCAGGCCATGTCGATGCGGTCAGTGGCCAACGCTTCGACCACGGCCGGGTAGTCGGACACCGGGACGAATTCGACCTTCATGCCCAGCTGTTTTTCCAGGTATTCGCCGAGGGGCTTGAATTTGCGCAGCAGTTCGGTGGGGGCTTCGTCAGGAATCGCGCTGACTTTAAGAGTGTCGGCAGCCTGTGCCAGCAGGGTAGAAAGGGACAAGGTCAGGCCGACGGCCAATGCCAGGGTACGTTTGAGCATGAAGTTCTCCGGTTCAATAGCGGAAAAATGTCGATGCGCCCCGCACAAGCTGATTGCTGCACGACGCTCCGTGAGGTTAGACGAAAACGCCGCGATTATAGGGACTCTTGCGTGCTTGACCAGCGTCGCAGCAGGACGCAGGGCTAAAAAGACGTGTAGGAGCGAGCTTGCTCGCGATGACGGTGTGCCTGTCAGCATCCATATCGACTGATTCACCGCT
>NZ_JAUHUK010000036.1:0-23192 GCF_030417915.1 Pseudomonas sp. C32
ATAAAAAAGCCCTGAATCGGACATCCGCTTCAGGGCTTTTTGTATCCGGCAAAACGGCTACGGCACGCGACTTACCAGAAGCGTTGCTGGGTCAACCGGCTCCACCAGCTCAGCAACACACGATCGACCGAACCGCTGGCAGCCATGCCGATACGCTCCGGCAGGCTTTTGCGTTCGGCGTAGTGCAAGTGGTAAAGCTCGGATTGTTTGGCGCGCTCGGCCAGGTACTCGTCGCTGGTCTTGAGTTCATCCACCAGCTGCTTGTCGAGTGCCGCGACACCGAGCCAGATTTCACCCGTGGCGACATCGTCGATGGCCAGTTGCGGGCGATAGCGGGACACGAAGTTCTTGAACAACTGATGGGTGATGTCCAGGTCTTCCTGGAACTTCTCCCGCCCCTTCTCGGTGTTTTCGCCAAACACCGTCAGGGTACGTTTGTATTCGCCGGCCGTGAGGACTTCGAAGTCGATGTCGTGCTTTTTCAGCAGGCGATTGACGTTAGGCAACTGCGCCACCACGCCGATCGAACCAAGGATCGCGAACGGTGCGCTGATAATCTTCTGCCCGATGCACGCCATCATGTAGCCGCCGCTCGCGGCGACTTTATCGATGCACACGGTCAGCGGCACGCCGGCGTCACGGATGCGCGCCAGTTGCGAGGACGCCAGGCCGTAGCTGTGAACCATCCCGCCGCCACTTTCCAGGCGCAAGACCACTTCGTCCTTGGGCGTGGCGAGGGTCAGCAGTGCGGTGATCTCATGGCGCAGGCTCTCGGTGGCCGAGGCCTTGATGTCGCCATTGAAATCCAGCACGAACACCCGTGGTTTGACCTCGGGTTGTTTCTTCTGTTTTTTGTCGGTTTTAGCCTGGGTCTTGCGCAACGCCTTGAGTTGATCCTTGTCGAGCAAGGTTTGCTCAAGGCGTTCACGCAGCCCTTTGTAGAAATCATTGAGCTTGCTGACCTGCAACTGACCGGCCGTTTTACGTCGCCCCTTGCTGCGCAGGGCCGCAAAACTGGCGAGGACCACCAGAATGGCGATCACCAGGGTCACGGTTTTGGCCAGGAAAATGCCGTACTCGGTGAAAAACTCCACAGGGACTCCTTAAACGATGCGCAACTCGAACGCGCGGGATGCCTCCAGCATACCCATGCACCAGCCTGTCGACCAGCCGTGAAACCTCTGGCAACAGGCCTGTAACGGGCATTTCAAACAAGCGTATGTTTTTTCATTGACAGCTCACCGTCATCCTCATAACCTCGCCAAACCTTCAACGTACCGGGACGACGCGGACGTGGGCAGTATCTATTTGATTCGACATGGCCAGGCCTCCTTTGGTGCAGACGACTACGACGTTCTGTCACCGACCGGTATTCGCCAGGCAGAAATCCTCGGCCAGCACCTGGCGGAACTCGGGATCAGCTTCGATCGCTGCCTCGCGGGCGATTTGCGCCGCCAGCAGCACACGGCCAACAGCGCGCTGGAACAATTCGCTGCCGTGGGCCTGCCGGTGCCGATCCTGGAGACGGATGCGGCGTTCAACGAATTCGATGCTGACGCGGTGATCCGCGCCCTGTTGCCAGCGATGCTGCCGGACGAGCCCGAAGCCCTGAACATCCTGCGCAATGCGCCGCAGAATCGCGGTGAGTTCCAGCGCATTTTTGCCCTGATCATTGAGCGCTGGTTGACCGGCAACTACGACGCCCCGGGGCTGGAAAGCTGGCTGGGCTTTGTCGAGCGGGTTCAGGGCGGTCTTGACCGAATTCTCGAGCTAGCCGACAACACCCAGAAAATCGCCGTGTTCACGTCCGGTGGCACCATCACTGCCCTGCTCCACCTCATTACGCAAATGCCTGCAAAACAGGCCTTTGAATTGAACTGGCAAATCGTCAACACCTCGCTCAACCACCTGAAGTTCCGTGGTCGCGAAGTGTCGCTGGCTTCCTTCAACAGTCATGCACACCTGCAGCTGTTGAAGACCCCGGAACTCATCACGTTTCGCTGAGTCCGGACTACTGTGACCCTGGCTGTATTCACCCAGCTCTTATTACCCAAGAAAGGATCGAACCATGACCTCCGTAGCTGATGCCGTACAAGCAATGAAAGCCAAGTTCAACCCAGCCGCTGCTGCCGGTCTGGACCTGGTCTTCGGTTTCCGCATCGACGACACCAAGAACTTCTCGCTGATCGTCAAGGACAGTACCTGCGAACTGCAGGAAGGCGAAAACCCGGACGCCCAGGTGACCCTGGTGATGGACGGCGAAACCCTGGAAGGCATCGTCGACGGTTCGACCGACGGCATGCAAGCGTTCATGGGCGGCAAGCTGCGCGCTGAAGGCGACATGATGCTGGCCATGAAACTGTCCGAGCTGTTCCCAAGCTAAGTACGCCGCTCCCGACTGTCGGGAGCGCGTCTGGCTTCAAGCGAATCCCGCCCCTCGTGGCGGGATTCGTCGTTTTTACCTGCTCGCCACAGGTTCGGTGGTGCTCTTACAATGTCCGCTCTTTCAACACCGGCCAGCCCATGGACATCGACCTCGCCCGCACCTTTCTGGAAATCGTCCGCCACGGCAGCCTGGCGGCGGCAGCAGAAAAACTGCATGTCACTCAGACCGCAATCACCGCCCGCGTGCAAAAGCTTGAAGGCCATCTGGGCAGTACCCTGTTCGTGCGCAATCGCGCCGGCGCACGCTTGACGCCGAACGGTGAAGCCTTCGTGGTCTACGCCAACCAACTGGTGGAAACCTGGGAAGCCGCGCGACGGGACTTGCCGCTGCCCGAGGGTTATCACGATGTGCTGCACATCGGCGGCGAAGTCAGTTTGTGCAATCCGCTGATGCTCGGTTGGGCCCGCGAAATTCGAGAAAAAATCCCCAGTCATGCCTTGCGCATGGAAATCCGTAACGGCGAAAACCTGCTGCACCAACTGGAACTGGGGGTGCTGGATGCCGCGCTGGTGTATCAACCCGAATACTGGCCGCGCCTGCAGGTCGAGCAGGTTCTCGAAGAAAAACTCATTCTAGTGCGCTTGGCCGATCGGCCCGATCCCTATGTGTATATCGACTGGGGCCCGGACTTCCGGCGTCAGCACGACGCCGCCCTGCCGGAAAAAGCCAAGGCTGCATTGAGCTTTAACCTGGGGCCACTGGGCCTGCAGTACCTGCTTGAAAACGGCGGCAGCGGCTACTTCCGAACCCGCGTCGTACAGAGCTATCTGGAAAGCGGAGTCATGGAGCGGGTGCCCAAGGCCCCGGAATTCAATTACCCGACCTACCTGGTTTACTCCCGCGACCGCGACTCGCCGACCCTGCAACGGGCTTTCGATCTGTTGCGCGAAGTCATCGACTCCAACGAAGACTGGTCACAACGCTGGGATCCACTGACCTGACTGCGTTTCTCACCGGATCATGGCTGTTGTGTCCTCAAGGTTCGACCTGTCAAAACGCCGGAATCGGCTAATCTGCTGGAGATGACAAAAAACGACAGGTGATTGCAGTGAGGCAGACCACCGAAGCATTCCGCAGCCGTTACCGCTCCGCCGTTCATCCGCTCTATAACCCTTGGCTGCACGGCGCGTTTGTCCTGCTGTTCGGAACGGTGGCCATCAGCGCTTTCTGGAGCAATGTGCATGAGGTCCGGCCCGCAGAGTGGTTAGCGGTGCCCGTGGCACTGCTGGTGTTCAATCTCGGCGTCTACCTGGCCCATCGTCACCTTGGGCATCATAAAAAAAGCTTCGCCCGAATGTTTTATGCCCGGCATGCCGGTGACCATCACAGCTTTTTCGCGCCTGGCCACATGACCTACGACGACGTTCGCGACTGGCGGGTGATTCTGTTCCCGGCGTGGCTGATCGTGCTGCACACCCTTTTCATTACCCTGCCGCTGTGGTGGCTGCTCAAGCAATGGAATGACAACGTCGCCGGAATCGTCGGCGGCTGCCTGGTCCTCGGTTACCTGGCCTATGAGGTGTTTCATGCCTGCGAGCATCTGCCGCCGCACAATCCGATCACCCGGCTGCCGTGGATTCGCCAGATGCGTCGCCTGCATGAACTGCATCACCGCCGTGAAATGATGCAGGAACGCAATTTCAACATCGTTTTTCCGCTGATGGACTACCTGTTCGGCACCCTCTACTGGGAGCCGGAACCTGACCCGCTCAACCCGACGAGAACGCCCATGACCCGCATGCAGCACCAGACCGTCATTGCCGGACGTCCCATCGAAGTACTTGCCTATGCCAGCACCGTGTCCCTGTGGCCGCAATGGCATCCGTCGTCGCTGCGGATCGACGGCCCAAAAGGCCCCTTGCATGCCGGTGCGCGTTTTGAGGAAGACATTCGTGCCGGTGGACGCGATGGCCACTTGAACTGGGAGGTGCAGGAGTATTTGCCCGGACGGCGTTGGAGTGCGCGGGCTCGCGGGGACAATGGCTTATCGTTGGTGGTGACTTACGAATGCGGAGCCGAAGGTGACGGCACACGGTTTACCCGCACACTGGAATACCAATTCAGCAGCCTGTTAATGCGGATGGCCAACCGGTTATTGCTCAAGCGTCGAATCAATCACGAGTCGGCGGTCTCGATGCTGGCGTTGCGTGAGAAGGCTCACCAACACCTGTCGGCGGGAGTCAGCGCGTGAAGGTACGTCATGTCGTATTGCTGGTGGCTATCGCCATCGGCGCCTTCTTGCTGCTCATGCCGACCAAGGTCAAACCGGTGGCCTGGACACCGCAACCGGCGCCCTCTCTTACCGATGGCCCCTACGCCAACAATCAACGCCTCAAAGATGTGGAACGCGTAGGCGCAACAGACATCGATGGGCCGGAAGCCCTGCTGCTGGAGAACGACACACTGATTACCGGACTGCATGATGGCCGTCTGATCCGCACGAGCCTGGATGGCAAGACCACTAAAGTCCTGGCCGACACCGGTGGTCGGCCATTGGGACTGGCTCGCCACCCCAATGGTTTGCTGGTGATCGCCGATGCGGTCAAAGGTCTGTTATCGCTCGATGCCCAGGGTCGGCTGGTCGCGCTGACCACCGAGGCTGGTGGCGTGCCGTTTGGTTTTACCGACGACGTGACCATCGACAAACCCGGTCATTACGCCTATTTCAGCGACGCTTCCAGCCGCTTCGGGTACGGCAACCATGGTGAGGCGGTGCTTGAACATGGCGGTGACGGTCGTTTGCTGCGTTATGACTTTCAGACGGGCAAGACAACGGTGTTGCTCGACAAGCTGGAATTCGCCAATGGCGTGGCCATGGGACCGGACGATGCGTTTGTGCTGGTCAATGAAACCGGCGCCTACCGGATCAGCCGCTACTGGCTCAGCGGGCCGAAAGCAGGCACTCACGACCTGTTCATCGACAACTTGCCCGGTTTGCCGGACAACCTGTCGTTCAACGGTCACGACCGTTTCTGGGTAGCGCTGTATGAACCGCGCAATGCGGTACTTGACTCCACCGCGCCCTATCCATTCGTGCGCCAGATGCTCGCTCGGGCCCTGACCGTCCTGCCCAAACCGCTAGCGAAACATGGATTCGCCCTGGGCCTGGACGTTGAGGGCAACGTCATCGCCAATCTGCAGGATAGCGGCGCAGACAACTATTCGCCGATCACCACCGTGCGCGAGTATGGGGACTGGTTGTATTTCGGCTCGCTGAAGTCGCGGAACATGGTGCGGTTGCCGTTGAGCAAGGCGTTCTGACAGTAAGTGTCGGAGCGAGCTTGCTCGCGATGAGGGCCTGTCAGTCAACATCGATGTTGAACAGGCTGGAGTCATCGCGAGCAATCTCGCGCCTACAAGGGCGGGTTCAATCTGGATTTTCTTCCGGCTCAGGTCACCGATTCTCGGTGACGCTTCGGTTGATCAGGATGACAACTGGAGTTGCCTGACGATCTTGTCCTTGACCTCCAAGCGCTTCGCCTTGAGCTTTGTCACCGCGTCATCGCTGGATTTGGCATCCTCTGCCTTCACCACTTCGGCATCCGCCTGGGAATACTTGTTGATTAACGAATCCAGTAACGGATCCTTGGAGCGTTTCTGCTGGATTTCTTCCTTTGAGCATTTCAGATCCTGATAAAGGTCATGGGACACCGGCATGGAACACCTCCGTTTGATGATCGGCAGTGAAACGCGATCGATTGCGTTCACCAACTATCAGAATGGCCTTGGTTGGACGGTTCTGTCGACCACCTGTCAGACCAGCGGTGCCCGTTCGTCGTCCTGTCGCAATTGCGATAAAACCTTTGCCGCTCGCCAGGCCTCCACACGTTAACGATCACCTGATCGCCCATGACAATCTGTGTGGAGAAGACCAATGGACGGATTGAACCTGCGCCACCTCGCCTTGGCTGTAGCCCTGAGCATCAGCATGGGCACCGCTTACGCTGGCACTTCCAATGATTTTGTCGACAAAGCGGCTGCCGGCAGCATCGCGGAAATCGAAACCAGCCGCCTGGCGCTGGAAAAAAGCGCCTCTGCCGACGTGAAAACATTTGCTAACATGATGATCACCGATCATTCCAAGGCCAACGATGAGCTCGCAGCCATCGCGAAAAAGAATGATATCGAGGTGCCGGACACCACCACGCTGGTGAAACAGGCCAAGGAAAAAATTCTCGATATGCGCGATGAATCCTTCGATGAGGCCTACGCCAACAACCAGGTCAAAGCCCACGAAGACACCATCGAACTGTTCAAGAAAGAAGCCAATACCGTGACGGATGACAAGACCAAAGGCGCCACCGAGCTCAAGGGTTTTGCACAGAAAATGCTGCCATCGCTGGAAAAACATCTGGGGATGGCCAAGAAGCTCCAGGCTGCGCACCCCAGCAAATAGCTATCCCAATGGCTGGGGTGTGCTGCACCGGCGCACAACACAATCCCATGTAGGAGCGAGCTTGCTCGCGCCGGAATTTTTGTCAGCCGTTGAGGACGGTGCGCACCATTTGGGTCAGCGCTTCAGGGCCATACGGTTTATTCAGCAGATGGGTCTCGGGGCTGAGCTGGTGATTGCGCGAGATGATGTCGCGGGTATGCCCTGACGTGAACAGTATGGCTACCGGCGG
The DNA here is from genome assembly GCF_030417915.1 of Pseudomonas sp. C32. Taxonomy (NCBI): domain Bacteria; kingdom Pseudomonadati; phylum Pseudomonadota; class Gammaproteobacteria; order Pseudomonadales; family Pseudomonadaceae; genus Pseudomonas; species Pseudomonas sp. C32. The sequence goes on from NZ_JAUHUK010000036.1 coordinate 7,072, forward strand.
AACCTGCACGCTCGCCCAAGCGGCCAGGTCCGAACTTTTGATCAGGCCGGGCATGACCACGTCGGTGAAAATCAGGTCCACCGCTGCCCCCTCCAGCAACATTTGCATGGCCACATCGGCGTTGGTGGCCGTCAGGATCTGATAACCCTCGTCACGCAGTAGCTCAACCACCGAAGCGCGCACCGCGTCATTGTCCTCGACCACCAGAATGCGTTCATGTCCGCCGCGCTGATGCACGTCAGGTTTCGGCGTTTCAGTCAGTGCCACACGTTGAGTGCGAGGGAAATACAACTGCACCTGTGTCCCCTGCCCGACTTCGCTGGTGATCTCGATATGACCGCCACTTTGCTTGACGAATCCGAACACCATGCTCAGCCCCAGCCCCGTGCCCTGCCCGTCAGCCTTGGTGGTGAAGAACGGCTCGAAGGCCTGAGCCAATACCTGCGGCGGCATGCCGATGCCGGTATCGGCCACGGACACCCGCACAAAATCACCCGCACCAATGCCCTTTCCGACGCAAAACTCGCGGTTGAGGCGGATGTTCTCGGCGCTCAGTTCGATGGTGCCTTCGCCCTGCATGGCATCCCGGGCATTGATCGCCAGATTGAGGATGGCGTTCTCCAGTTGATTGCGATCGACAAAGACATTCCAGGCATCCTCGGGGGCGCTCATGTGCACCTGGAGCGTTTCACCCAGTGCACGCTGCAACAGTTCCGCCAGACCGTCGAAGATCTGCCGCAGGGTAAAAACCGCTGGCGACAGCGGTTGACGACGAGCGAACGCAAGCAGTTGCGAGGACAGCTTTGCGCCACGTTCCACGGCGGCAATCGACGCTGCGACCCGGCGTTGCACGTTGGCATTGTCGCGCTCGTGACGTGCCAGCAAGTGCAGGTTGCCGGCGATCACTTGCAGCAGGTTGTTGAAGTCATGGGCCACGCCACCGGTGAGGCCGCCGATGGCTTCGAGTTTCTGGGACTGGCGTAACTGCTCTTCCGCCGTCATCCGTGCCTCGACCTCATCGGCCACCCGCTGCTCCAGATTGCGGGTGAACTTGAGCAAGGACTCTTCGGCGGTCTTGCGCTCGTGAATGTCGATCAATACCCCCGGAAAACGAAACGCTTCGCCCTGCTCGTTGAACTCGCAACAGCCACTGGCAAGTACCCAGAGGTAACTGCCATCGGGACGCAGGATGCGGTATTCGGCGTTGAACGGCTCCCCGGTTCCAACCGAATGCCTGACTTGTTCCTGAACCCAGTCGAAGTCATCGACATGAATGCGCGCCTCGGCGACTTCATGCGGCAGATCCCCCAGATCTTGCCCCGGCGGATAGGAAAACGTGCGGGCGAAACGCTCATCACCGGACAGCACATTGGCCTTGATGTCCCAGACGAATGAGCCCAGCAAGGCACCGGCATTCAGCGCCAGGCGTACCCGCTCGTTGTCGGCACGATAAGCGTCTTCAGCTGCCTGTCGACGGCTTTCGGAAATCACCCGTTCCGTGGTCTCCACCACCATGGCCATGACGCCGGCCGGGTGCCCGGTATCATCAGCGACCGGACTGTAATAGAGGTCCATCCAGACTTCTTCCGGGACCCCGTCACGCAGCAGTACCAATTCTTTGTTGCGGTAGGACAAGGTCCCACCCGCCAGGCAGGTATCGACCACGTGCCGGTTGAACTCGGCGACTTCCGGCCAGCCCAGTTCAACGGGCGACCCCAGCAGATAGGGATGCCGCCCTCCGGCAAACTGCGAGTAGGCATCGTTGTAGATCATGTACCCGGCCGGCCCCCAAAGCATCACCATTGGCAGGGGGGACGCGAGCATCAACTGCACCGCGCTGTTCAGGCTTCTGGGCCACGTGTCGAGTGCGCCCAGTTCGGTGCAGCTCCAGTCGAACGCACGAATGCGCCCGGCCATCTCGCCGCTCCAGCCGGAACATCCGTGGCTATCCTCTAGAAATTGCATCGGTTGGCTCAATCCAGGTCATCTACGCCCGTTTGTTTCGAGCACGTCGCACGCCATTCGTTTCATAGAGGTATAGCTGATTCTCGCGAGGCTCCTTCAGCCCACTGGGATTGCGGTGTTAGTGGAAATCGCGGCTACGCACATTGATACCCTCCAGTAGCGGGCTCAAGTCACTCAAGCGCCCGGCAATCAGGTGCCGGACTTCGCCCTCTCTCTCCCAGCGCCCATCGACCTTGAGCAACTGCGAACCGACCAGTACCTGACGTTGCCGCTCGGCCAGGTCGCGCCAGACCACCACGTTGACGTTGCCGAACTCGTCCTCCAGCGTAACGAAGGTCACACCGCTGGCGGTGCTTGGACGTTGCCTGCCTGTCACCAGGCCGGCAACGCTGACCAGTCGTCCGTGCTCGACGTCAAGCAGCTCTTTTGAGCTGCGACAGCGCCGGGCTTTCAATTCACTGCGCAACAGCGCCAGCGGATGCGGCCCGAGGGTGGTGCCCAGGCTGTTGTAATCGGCGAGCAGGTCTTCGCCGACCGTGGGTTTGGGCAGCGACACCGCACCTTCCTCCTGGCTCGGTAGCCCGGCGAACAAGCCGAGCTGCTTTTGCACGCCTGCCACTTCCCAGCGCGCCCGGTGCCGATCCCCGGCCAACCCGCGCAACGCACCGGCATCGGCCAGTTGCTCTTGGGCACGGGCATCGAGTCGCGCCCGTTCCCCGAGGTCGGCGATGTCGACAAATGCACCGTTCAGACGGGCCGTTTCAATGCGCCGGGCGTCGTCCTCACGAAAGCCCTTGATCATGCGCAAGCCCATGCGAATCGCCGGTTGCGCCCCGGTGACCGGCTCCAGGCTGCAATCCCAATCGCTGGCGCGCACGTCCACCGGACGAATCTGCAAATGATGGCGGCGCGCATCCTGCAGAATCTGGTCCGGACTGTAGAAACCCATCGGCCAACTGTTAATCAGCGCGCAGGCGAAGGCGGCCGGTTCGTGGCATTTCAACCAGCAACTGGCGTACGTCAACAAGGCGAAACTGGCAGCGTGGGACTCGGGAAAACCGTAGCTGCCAAAGCCCTTGATCTGCTCGAAAATCTGCGCGGCGAATTCGGCGGTATAGCCCTTTTTCTTCATGCCCGCAGCCAACCGCTCCTGGTGCGGCTCGAGCCCGCCGTGGCGCTTCCAGGCTGCCATGGAACGACGCAACTGATCGGCCTCGCCAGGGCTGTAGTCGGCGGCGACGATTGCGATCTGCATCACCTGTTCCTGAAACAGCGGCACACCGAGGGTGCGTTTCAACACTTCCCGCAACTCTTCGGAGGGGTAGCTTTCGAGTTCTTCCTTGTTTCGACGACGCAGGTACGGGTGCACCATGCCACCCTGAATCGGCCCCGGACGGACAATGGCGACTTCGATCACCAGGTCATAGAACTTGCGGGGCTTGAGCCTGGGCAGCATCGACATCTGTGCCCGGGATTCGATCTGGAACACACCGATGGTGTCGGCCCGACCAATCATGTCGTAGGTTTGCGAGTCTTCAGAAGGCACGGTTGCCAGGCTCAAATCGCGGTTGCGATGACGACGCAGCAAATCGAAACAACGACGAATCGCGCTGAGCATGCCCAAGGCCAGGATATCGACTTTGAGCAGGCCGACGGCATCAAGGTCGTCCTTGTCCCACTGAATGATAGTGCGCTCGGCCATGGCCGCGTTTTCCACCGGTACAAGATGGTCCAAAGGCTGCTCGGAAATGACAAAACCACCGGGGTGCTGGGACAGGTGTCGAGGGAAACCGATCAACTGCTGCGTCAGGCTCAACACCCGGCGCAATACCGGGCTTTCTGGATCGAAACCGCCTTCACGCAAGCGTTCGACGGGGGGTGTTTCATCACTCCAGTGGCCACAACAATCGGCCAGGGCATTGATCTGGTCCGGTGGCAAACCCAACGCCTTGGCCACATCACGCACCGCGCCGGCCGCATGGTAAGTGCTGACCACAGCGGTCAACGCTGCACGACCCCGGCCATAGCGCTTGAACACGTACTGCAGGACTTCCTCGCGGCGTTCGTGCTCGAAGTCCACATCGATATCCGGCGGCTCGTTGCGCTCCTTGGAGAGAAAACGCTCAAACAGCATGTTCATCCGGTCGGGGTCGATCTCGGTGATGCCCAAGGCGAAACACACCGCCGAGTTGGCCGCCGAACCTCGACCCTGACACAGGATTTTCTCGCGTCGGGCGAAGGCGACGATGTCCTGAACCGTAAGGAAATAACTTTCGTAACCCAGCTCGGCGATCAGCCCGAGCTCCTTGTCGATCAGCCCGCGCACCTTGTCGCTGGCGCCTTGCGGCCATCGCTCGCGGATACCGCGCTCGGTCAACTCGCTCAGCCAGGACGTGGCGCTATGCCCTTCAGGCACCAGTTCTCGGGGATATTGATAACGCAATTGACCGAGGTCGAAGGTGCAGCGCCGGGCGATAACCAGCGTTTGTTCCAGCAAGGCTGGCGGGTAAAGCGCCTGCAGGACATCGAGACCGCGCAGGTGCCGCTCGCCGTTGGGGTGCAGCCGCAACCCGGCATCGGCTACGGGCAGATGATGACGGATCGCGGTCATGGTGTCCTGCAAGGCCCGCCGGCCGCGCGCGTGCATGTGTACATCGCCGCTGGCCACCGCTGGAACTCCCAACTCCCGGGCCAGGGCTGACAGTTCGCTCAGGCGTCGTGCATCGTCCTGGCCACGATGCAATTGCACCGCCAGCCACAGGCGTTCGGTGAAGACCTGTTTCAGCCAGTGCCCTTGCTCAAAAGCGTCGACCGCGTCCGGTACCCACAACGCCAATAGCCCCGGCAACGGTTCGCTGAAATCTTCGCGCAGTACTTGATACTGGCCTTTCTGCGTACGACGCCGAGCGCGGGTGATCAATCGGCACAACGCCTGATAACCCTCCAGATTCTCCACCAGCAGCACCAATTTCGGGCCGTTTTCGATGCGCACTTCACTGCCGATGATCAGCGGCAGCTCCACGGATTTCGCTGCCTGCCAGGCGCGAACGATGCCCGACAAGGTGCACTCATCAGTGATCGCCAGCGCCTGGTAGCCCTGTTTTTTTGCTCGCTGAAACAGTTCGAGGGCACTGGACGCGCCGCGCTGGAAGCTGAAATTCGACAGGCAGTGCAGCTCGGCATATTCGACATTCATGCGAACCAGCCCTGCAACCACAACGGGCCGTCCTCACCCACCGCCCGGTAGGCCCAGCCCTGTTGGCCGGCGCGGGTTTCGATCAGGTAATAATCCCGGCGGACATCGCCGCCGTCCCACCAACCGGACTCGATACGTTCCGGCCCCATGAGGATGCGTGCCGAGCCTTGGTGCACGGCCAACGGTTCAGTCAGCAGCCAACCCGGTCGCTTCACGACGGCAAGCCCCGTGCAGGAGTGATGGTCGGCCTTGGCCTGCCAGGCGCACTCGGGTCGATGATCGGCCTGAAAGCGCAGGCCATGCACCGCGTCATCCCCCAGCCGTGCGCGCAAGCGTTCGCGCAGTTGCTCCCAGGGCAAGGATTGCTGCGCACGATCATCGAACAGCTCCTGATGCTGGGGTACGAACGCCGGCAGGTCTTCGGCGCGCAGACGGAAGCCGCGCACCGGCGCCTCGACCTGAACTTGCTCCAGTCGCCCCCGAGCCAGTTCAAAGAGCATTGCCGGATCACGCTCGGCGCTGAGCAGACCGACCTTGATCAGCGTGTCCGGCAACCCCGCGTGCTCCAGGTGCAGGTCAAAACGCTGTACGCCGCTGTCGCGACCACAAAGAAACGCCGCCAGATCGCCGGTCAGCCGGCGTAATGGAAACAGCAAGGCCTGATGGGACTGCACATCGAAATTGAGCTCGATGCGCACATCGAAACGGTCCGGCGGCAGGTAGAACGCCAGTGCGAGCCGACGCAACCCCAGCAGCGCGTCCAGATGCTTGAGCACCTGAGCCTCGAAACGCCGGGCGAGGCTATGCCGGGGTAACGCCTGCACTTGACTCAAGGTGCGCAAGCCCATGCGTAACAATGCCGTGGCAACCGATGCCTCCAGCCCGATCCGGTCGATCGGCAATTGTCCCAGATGATGCTGCAAGGCTTGATCGTCAGGCACCACAAGACCGTCATAAGCGTTGGCCAGCACCCGCGCCGCCACCGGGTTGGGCGCGGCGACAATGCGATGACGAAAACCCAGTTCGCCGAGTTCGCGACGCAAGCGCGCCTCGAGTTGCGGCCAGGCACCGAACAGCCCGAGGCTGGACTCGATTTCAAACACCACGGTGCGCGGGTAATGCACGCTGACCTGGGAGCTGAAACCATAGGCCCAGGCGGCGAGAAACTGTTGCCAGTGTTCGATGTCGGCGGCGTCGTATTCGGCCGTGGCAAAACCTTTGCTCAAAGCCTGGGCGGCGCTCATGGACTGACCGGGACGCAAGCCCAACGCCCTCGCCGGGCCATTGACCGCCTGCAACACCCGACGCTGGGCCGGGCCGGTCAGCAAAACCAGAGGTTCATCAGGATCGGCACGCTGACGCAGTACCGCGTCCAGCGCCAATTGCGGGAAGAGAATGCAAACCCAGCGCATGGCAACCTCAATGCCCCACGGCGAAGGCAATCGGCGCCGAGCGGGCCAGACCGCCCCGGCACTTGAGCACCCGCAATTGCGCCGGTTGCGCATCGATGGCGATGCGCAGGGCCGCCGGTGACGGGTTGATGGCCTCACTGAGCGGACGATAGGCAAACGCCAGGGTCTGGCCGGTTTCCGCCGCCACCTGCAAGCGACGCAATGCGCGATCATCGGCCTTGTGCGGCCAGCACAGCACGGCGCCGCAACTGCCCGAGCGCAGGCATTGTTCCGCCGCCCACAGCGCATCGCGCTCGCTGGCCTGGATGATCGACAACTGGCGCAGGTCGATCCCGGCGTTCTGCCACGCCTGGGGGTACGGTACGAAGGGCGGCGCGACCAGCACGATGCGCTCCCCCGCTGCCGCCAACCGCGCCAGCGCTGGCCACACCAGTTGCAACTCGCCGACACCCTGCCCGGTCAGGAGGATTTCGGTCAGCGCCGCTTCCGGCCAGCCACCGGTGGGCAACGTCGCATCCAGCGTGGCATGCCCGGTGGGTTGCGGGCTGACGGTCGGTGGCGCAGGCCGGCCCTTCCAGACCTGGCCGCCATTGAACAGCGTATCCAACGCAACGACGGCGCCCATCAGCCTTGCCTCACCAGACCGCAGAACACCCCTTCGATGGCCAGGTCCTGATCGGCTTCGACGATGATCGGCTGGTAGGCCGGGTTACGCGGCAGCAGGCGCACAACGTCACCCACCCGCTCGAAACGCTTGATGGTGACCTCACCGTCGAGCCGCGCGACGACGATCTGGCCGTTGAGCGCCTCGGGATTGCGGTGCACGCCCACCAGATCGCCGTCGAGAATACCGTCCTCGATCATTGAATCGCCCCGGACCCGGAGCATGTAGTCCGGCACCCGCGAAAAAATCGACGGATCGAGCAACAAGCGGCTGTGCACCTCGGCATCGGCGCCGATCGGCGCGCCGGCCGCGACCCGACCGAGGACCGGGATGTCCAGCAACTCCGGGCGCGGTGGTTGCCCGAGTAAACGAATGCCCCGGGCCTGATTAGGATTGACCTCGATAAAACCGGCCTCGGTCAACGCCAGCACATGCTTGCGCGCCACGCTTCGGGAGGCAAAGCCGAACGCCTCGCTGATTTCAGCGAGGCTCGGAGATTGACCCTGTTCGGCGATGCGCTCGCGGATAAAAGTCAGGATGGCGGTACGGCGGGGAGTTAAAGTCGTCATGGAGTACATTTGTACTCTTTTGGTTTTTCCCTGGCAAGGACCTCCAGTCAGCTGCGACACAAAAAGCTGTACATGCATACAGATAAAGATTGCCCCGATGCGCGTCAGCCGCCATTCTGTGCACCTCTCGTACCTTGATCGACGATGGTGGTTATGCAGCTGTACCTCTGTGAAAAACCTTCCCAGGCCAAAGACATTGCAGCGGTACTCGGCGCCAGGCGCCGGGGTGATGGCTGCTGGCTGGGAACGGGCGTCACGGTGACCTGGTGCATCGGCCACCTGCTGGAAACCGCGCCGCCGGATGCCTACGATGCACGCTACAAGCGCTGGGTGCTGGCGGACCTGCCGATCATTCCCGAAAAATGGAAGATGACCGTCAAGCCACGCACGGCCAGCCAGTACAAGGCGGTCAAGCGCCTGCTCGGCGAAGCCTCCGAACTGATCATTGCCACCGACGCCGACCGCGAAGGCGAGATGATCGCCCGCGAACTGGTCGAGCATTGCCGTTACCGCGGACCGATCCGCCGCCTCTGGTTGTCGGCACTGGACGATGCCTCGATCCGCAAGGCCCTTGCCACGCTCAAACCGGGGGCCGACACGTTCAGTCTCTATCACTCGGCCCTGGGACGATCCCGGGCTGACTGGCTGATCGGCATGAACATGAGTCGGCTTTTCACGCTGCTCGGGCGCCAATCCGGTTATCAGGGGGTGTTGCCGGTGGGCCGGGTACAGACGCCGACCTTGCGTTTGGTGGTGGACCGCGACCGCAGCATCGCCGATTTCGTACCTGTCGCCTATTGGGCCATCGACGTGCAGCTGCTGCACAACGGCACCGCGTTTACCGCGCAATGGCGGGCGGCATCCGAGATTTGCGACGATCAGGACCGCTGCCTGAATCAGGTCCTGGCACAACAAGCGGCGGCAGCCATAGGCAGCGCCTCCACGGCCCGGGTCATCAAGCTGCGCACCGAGCGGATGCGCGAAGTGGCACCGCTGCCGTTCGACCTGGGAACGCTTCAGGAAGTCTGTTCGAAAAAACTCGGCCTCGGCGCCCAGGAAACCCTCGACATCGCTCAGGCGCTTTACGAAACCCACAAAGTCATCACCTATCCACGCAGCGATTGCGGCTTCCTGCCGCTCAGCCAGCACAGCGAGGCACCGGCGATTCTGGCAGCGCTGCGTCAGGCCGATCCGGCCCTGAACGCCTTGCACGATCACCTTGAGCCGCACCGCCGCTCGCGGGCCTGGAACGATGCCAAGGTCACCGCTCACCACGGCATCATCCCCACCGTCGCGGCGAAAAATCTTGAACGTCTGACCGGCAAGCACCGTGCGGTCTATACGCTGATCCGCGCACGCTATCTCGCACAGTTCCTGCCCAATCACGAATACGACCGCACCCAGGCCGATTTCGATTGTGCTGGCGAGGCTTTGCGCGCCGTGGGAAAACAGATCATCGAACCAGGCTGGAAACGCGCCCTGCCTGAAGCACTGGCACCGGCCAAGGGTCGCGAAGCGCCAACACCGCAAACACTGCCGAACCTGGCCGAAGGCATTGATTGCGCGGTGGCTGGCGTGCAGTTCAAGGACCTCTGGACTCAGCCACCCAAGCCATTCACCGAAGGCGATCTGATCAAGGCGATGAAGAACGTCGCCAAACTGGTGGAGGATCCACTGCTCAAGCAAAAGCTCAAGGACACCACCGGCATCGGCACCGAAGCGACCCGTGCTTCGATCATCCAGGGTCTGCTCGACCGTGGTTATCTGGTGAAAAACGGCAAAGCCCTGGCCGCAACGCCCGCAGCGTTCAGCCTGATCGATGCCGTGCCGCGCGCCATTGCCGATCCGGGGACCACAGCCATCTGGGAACAGGCTCTGGACATGGTGCAAAGCGGAGAAATGAGCCTTGAGGAATTCGTCACCAAACAAGCCGCCTGGATGAGCAAGCAAGTCAGCCGCTGTGCCGGCTTGAGCCTGACCATCAGCGGCCCGGCAAGCCCCGCCGGGCGCGGGGCCACCCCGTGGAAAAAACAACGCAAGACCGCCAAACGCAAACCAGCGAGCAGCAGCAAGCGCGCGGCAAAGCCGGCCAAGCCTTCGTAGCGTTCTTTTGAACTGAAGGACAATGGCAAAAAATTGCCAAAATTACGCCACCCGTATGACAAGAACGATTATCAGTGCAATTAACTCGCTGTTTTAGAAAGATATATATGCGATGACAGAAGTGGCTATAGAGCGAAAAAATATTTCAGATTAGAACGCTGCCACCTACGCTGCGGGATAAGGGAGCAAGCAGAGGTTTTGGATGACTCGCCATAGAGCGACCCGCCTGCGTATCAAAAGCTACGCGCCGGATTAGACCGATATTTAGCCGTTGCGCCTAAAGGGCAACCGGGTTTTCGAAGAGGGAGGCCCAAAATGCATAAGCCGTCGAGCACCCGCTCCGAACTGGCTGACGCACTCTTTCGTCTGCGCCGTAGCTTTTACTCACTGGCGGGCTTCAGCGGCGTCATCAACATCATGATGTTGACGCCAGCCGTGTACATGCTTCAGGTCTATGACCGAGCCTTGGTCAGTGGAAATGTCACAACATTGACGATGCTGACCGTTCTGGTGGTGGGCCTGTTCCTGTTGATGTCCACACTGGAAATGATCCGAACCCGCCTGCTGATCCGGGTCGGCAACTGCCTCGACATGGACCTCAACCGGCGAATCTTCACCGCTGCGTTCGAGCGAAACCTGAGCCGCGCCGGAGGCAACCCGGCCCAGGCCCTGCAAGATCTCGCGCAGGTTCGCCAGTTCCTCACCGGCAATGGCCTGTTCGCTTTCTTCGATGCGCCGTGGACGCCGATCTACCTGCTGGTCGCCTATCTGATCCACCCGATCCTCGGACTGCTCACGCTGATCGGCTCACTGATTCTGGTGGCCTTGGCTTTTCTCACCGAGAAGGCGACGCAGAAGCCCCTGGCCGAGGCCAATCAGGCCTCCCTCTCCTCCGCCCAATACGCCAACAACAACCTGCGCAATGCCGAGGTTATCGAGGCCATGGGCATGCTGCCATCCATCAGCAAGCGCTGGTACCAAAGCCATTTGCGCGTTCTGGAAATGCAGACCCTGGCCTCCGACCGTGCCGCCGTGATCAGCGGCACCGGGCGCTTCGTACGAATCACGTTGCAGTCGCTGATCCTCGGCGCCGGCGCACTGCTGGCGATCGACGGCAAGATCACGCCCGGGATGATGATTGCCTGCTCGATCCTCACCGGCCGCGCACTGAGTCCGGTGGAACAAGTCATCGCCTCGTGGAAGCAACTGATCGGCTGCCGTACGGCCTGGGCCAGGCTCAACGAAATGCTGCATGACTATCCACGCAGAGTACCGAGCATGTCGCTGCAGCGACCACTGGGCATGCTGGCGGTAGAAAATGTGTATGCCTGCGCGCCCGGGACCAACAATACGATATTGCGCGGAGTGAGCTTCAGCCTTGTCCCCGGCGAAAGCCTTGGCATTATCGGTCCATCCGCCTCCGGCAAATCCACCCTCGCCCGCCTGCTGGTTGGCGTCTGGCCGTCACAGGCTGGCAAAGTGCGCCTGGACGGTGCGGACATGTACACCTGGAACAAGAGCGAACTGGGTCCCTGGATCGGCTACCTGCCACAAGACGTGGAACTGTTCGAAGGCAGCATCGCCGACAACATTGCGCGCTTTGGCGAAGTGGACAGCGAAGCCGTCATTCGCGCCGCCAGGAGCGCTGGCGTACACGAGATGATCCTGCGTTTCCCGCAAGGTTATGACACCCGCCTGAGCACCGATGGCAGCCCGCTTTCCGGCGGCCAGAAGCAACGTATCGCCTTGGCCCGCGCGCTGTATGGCGAACCCAATCTGATCGTGCTGGATGAGCCGAACGCCAACCTCGACGACGTCGGCGAAAAAGCCTTGATCGATGCGCTGGCCGAACTCAAGAATCGCGGCGCCACCCTCATTCTGATTTCCCACCGACCCAACGTGCTCTGTGCCGTCGACAAGATGCTGATGCTGCGCGACGGCGCCGTGCAGATGCTCGGCACCCGCGACGAAGTATTCACTGCGCTGCGCAAGGCCAGTGTGATACCCACAGGCGCACCGACTCCGCTGGCCTCCGTCAAAGCACGGGAGTGACCAATCATGCAAATGAGTCAAAGCACCGAGATCATTCAAAGCGACCCCAAGAGCTTGATCGATCTGGACGTCGCTAAACCCGCGCGGTGGGGCCTGTGGCTGGTGATTGCCGGCTTCGGCGGCTTTCTTCTGTGGTCCTGGCTGGCGCCGCTGGATGCAGGCGTGGTGGCGACAGGCACGGTCAAAGTCACCAGCAATCGCAAAACCGTGCAACACCTGAGCGGCGGTACCGTGGAGGCCATTCTCGTTCGCGAAGGCGAGATGGTGAAAAAAGGCCAAGAGGTGGTTCGCCTCGACTCATTACGCGCCCTGGCAGAACAGGGTGCGGTGAGTGCCCAGTACATCGTCAGCAAGACCGTGGAAAATCGCCTGGAAGCCGAACGGGACAACCGCGACGTCGTGAGTTACGACCCCATGCTGCTCAAGCGCTTCGACGCCGACCCTCGCCTGGTGGCTGCCATGGACTTGCAACAACGCCTGCTGGACACCCGGCGCGCCGGCCTCGCTGGCGAAATCAGCATCCTGCAGGAAAACCTCGCGGCGTCGGCGGTGCAGCTCAAGGGCTTGCAGCAGGTCTATGGTGCTCGCGCCTCGCAGATCAACTTCCTCAACCAGGAATTGCAAGGCACCCGCGTGCTGGCGGCCGAAGGCTATGTGCCGCGTAACCGTTTGCTCGAGCTGGAACGCAACAATGCCGAACTCTCCGCCGGTCAGGCCGAGAACCTCAACAACATCGCTCGCGTGCGTAGCCAGACCACCGAAATCAAGCTGCGCATCCTGCAGCGCCAGCACGATTATCTGAAGGAAGTCGAATCGCAGCTGACCGACACCGCCAAGGAAAACACCACCCTGGCCGACCGCTTGCGCGCGCTGGACTATGAAGTGACCCACACGGTGATTCGCTCGCCGATCGATGGCATGGTCCAGGCCCTGAGCGTCGCCACCGTCGGCGGGATCATTCAGCCCGGTTTCAAGATCATGGAGATCGTCCCGACTAATGAACCCCTGCAGGTCGACGCAATGATTCCCGTGCAGGCCATCGACAAGATGGTCCCCGGCCTGCCCGTGGACATTACCTTCCCGGCCTTCAACCATACCAAGACACCCAATATTCCCGGCCGCGTGATGACCGTCTCCGCCGACCGCCTGGTCGACGAGGAAAGCAAACAACCGTTCTATCTGGCTCAGGTGGAAGTCACCCCTGATGGCATGAGCCTGCTTGGCACCAATCACATCCGCCCCGGCATGCCCGCCAGCGTCACCATCAAGACCGGCGAGCGCAGCATGATGAGCTATCTACTTAAACCAATGCTTGATCGCGTCAACAGCTCCTTCAAGGAACAATGAAATGGACCGTCATTGCGTGCTTATCTGCCTGCTTGGACTGAGCCTTCCGGTCAGCGCCATGGACCTCAAACAAGCCTGGGATCTGTTGCAGTTCCAGGGCCCCATCTACCAGGCCGCCGTACATGAAAATGCAGCCGGCAAGGAGAACCGCGCCATCGGCAAGGCTGGTTTGCTACCGCAGATCAATGCCACAGCCTACGACCACAAGGTCAATGGCACACAACGCCAGAGCGGATTCGAACGAGATCTCGACTACGATTCCAAGGGCGCTAACGTGCGCCTGCGCCAGCCGCTGTTCAACAAACAGAAAATGGCCGAATACCGTCAGGGTCAGCAGCGTGCCGACTACAGCAACGCGGTATTCGATGCCAAGAGCCAGGATGCCGCGGTGCGTCTGGCCGAAAGCTATTTCGATGTGCTCCTGGCCAGCGAAACCATCACGCTGGCCAAGTCCAAGCTGACCGCCTTCGACGAGCAACTCGCCTCGGCGAAACGGCGCATGGAACTGGGGGCAGGCACTATCACCGACATCGACGAGTCGGCCGCTCGCCGGGACCTCGCCGAAGCCGAACTGATCGAGGCGCAAGACAACCTGATCAATGCACGCCGCCAGCTCGAGGAATACATCGGTGAACCCCCCGAATCGCTGACCACCTTGCGCCCGAGCTTCGAGACACCACCGCTGCTACCGAGCAACCTGCAGGACTGGTTGGTCAAAGCCCAGACCGATAGCCCGACGATCCTTGCGCGCCGGCATAGCAGCAACCTCGCCGAAGAAGAGGTGAATCGTGCCAAAGCGGGTCACTGGCCAACCCTGGATTTCATCGCCGGCTACACCGCGGGTGAGAGCCAATCACTCTCCGAGTTGAATCAACGCAACCACTACAGCTCAGTCGGACTGGAAGTCAATTTCCCGTTGTACAGCGGTGGCGGCGTCAGCGCGCTGACACGCCAGGCCAGTGCCAATAGCAGTAAAGCCCTGGATGAACTTGACGCCGCACGTCAGGAGGTCATCACGGGAACCACCCGTGAGTATCAAGGCATCCTGAGCGGCGCCAAACGCATTCGCGCTCTAGAGAAGGCCGTAGCGTCCAACGAGCGCTCACTGGCATCGTCACGCAAGGGCTTCCTGGAAGGCGGCACCAGCACCAACTCGGACGTGCTCAATGCCGAAGAACTGCTCTTCGTTGCGCGCCACGATCTGTTCGAAGCCAAGTTACGCTATCTGATGTCGCGCTTGCGCCTGGCCTCTTCGGTGGGCAGCCTGGGCGACGATGATATCAATCAGATCAACGACTACCTTGGCCCGGAGCTGTTGGTCACCAATTGACATTATCCTGTAGCGCACGCCACTACACGCCTGCCATACGGAAACCCAGCCGATGCTTTCGATCGAATTGCACGTCGCTCAACGCGATGAACTTGAAACCATCGAAAACCTGATGCAGTTCTACACCTACGATTTCAGCGAATGGCTGCCGCTGAAACTGGGCGAATCCGGCTTTTTCAGTATCCTGCCCATGCCCGACTACTGGCGAAAACCCGCGACCCGGCCGTTTCTGATCAAGGTCAATGGAGAATTGGCCGGTTTCGTGACCGTGGACGAAGACACCCACTTGCAAGGCGCCCGCTACAACATCGGGTATCTGTTTGTCAGTCGACGCTTTCGTGGCCAGGGCGTCGCGCGATTTGTCGTGTCTACCCTCTTGAGCCGCCTCCCCGGTCAATGGCAGATTTTCCACATCGAGGCAAATCAGCCAGCACGGCTGTTCTGGGTCGCTGTGATGCCCACGCTCTGCGCCGCGGGATTCACCCGACACTCGCTCACGGTTGACGGCCATTCCTGCACGTTCTATCGATTTGAGTCACCGCTGCCATCGCCCTGACAGCACTCCCGCGCCTCCTTTTCTAATTCCGAACAGCTTTGTCCGACAATATGTAGTGCCTGAAAATATTCACTACAAAACCGTTGACGCCTTCGATTTGCCCTTGCATGATGCAGACGTCTCCCCGATCGGGAGAACAGGCAACACGTTTGAGCAAGCTCGTCTGACCGCCGAGCTGTTTTCCCCGGATACACGCTGCCCACAAGGCAGATTGAAGAAGCTGACCTGGCCTGAACGTCCAGTACAAGGGCGAGAAGACTTGGCGAGCCATCCTCATGAAGCTTGTGGCCGACCCTTGAAAAGTCGGCAGTGACTTCCAGGTATCGCCGCTTCTCTTCGTTGTGACGCTATTGCGTAGCAGTTATTCAACACGACTACATGCAACAGACGCAGGACCCCGCCCGATAAGGCGGTCGAACGCCGACGTCCTGGTTTCGGTGCCAGGGATCAACTAACCGATGGGCTACCTGTATTAGCGAATCAACTTTGAAAGATCACCAATTGGTCAAGGGGCTTTATTATGAATCTGAACAATCAACCTACTATCGAAGAACTGGCTCGTATGTTTGCGGCTAAAAAAGACAGCCACGACAACCATATTCTCTGGATCAGCAAGTCTGGCCAGGTGCATATCGACTGCCTGTCGCCACATGCCCATGAAGCCGAGTTCGACCAGAACAACCAGAACCTGCTGGCCCGCCTGAAGATGTACCGTCGCGGCCAAGGCTATGTCGGCAAGAAAGCCGCGGCCGACAAGGACTTCATCGGCAGCGTTCTGCAAACGCTGAAACAGGCATGGGATTCGATGCAGAACCAGAACGAAGTTCGGGTGATTGATCGGCTGTATTAATTATTAGTTGATTCACAAAAAGGGCCTGCTCCCATAAAGAGCAGGCCCTTTTTAATGCTTGCGTGTCCTTGTAGGAA